>JAJYPW010000016.1 GCA_021795055.1 Thermoplasmata archaeon | reverse complement strand
TAATGGAATGTCGATGAGCGACTCTTTTTCAGGAATTTGAGGAATCTCCTGATTATGGGGTAATCGGAATACAGGTCCCTAACAGGATCGAGGGTCTTGAATGTCATCTCCATCTGATCCATCCCTGCTGTCATTCTCCTGACCGATTCGGCATTCTCGCCGAGGCTCTCCATGTTCCCGGTCGTGTGGAAGAACATGAGTGCAATGAGACGCTTCGCACCCCTAAGTTGATTATCCAGCCCGGAATCATGCATCTTTCCTGAGAGGCATCTCTGCCTCTTCATCTTGGTGCCCAGGATTTGGATATCTCCATGGGAGCATTCCCGTAGTGATATCCGTCGGTCGTGATGGTCACATCGTCACAAATATGGAATCTATTCAGTGCATCTATGATGAAGGTCATGGTTGCATTCTCCCCCCATCATCAGGGATGCGGGGAACCGTTCTCCTGATCGTTTCATGGGATATGCCAATACCAAGGAAGATTCCACACATCTTTGCCGCTTTTCTCAGCGAGGGTCGAAGCCTTGCACCGATGCTCTTTCTCCTGACATTATCGGGAATGTGTTTTCTTTATCCATAGCCGGGAGGCCTGGCCTAGAAGGAATATTCACAGTCATTGTATTTATATCTCTGCACAATGACTCTCTCACCTGGGATATCCCTCCTGCATGCCCCGTTCCCGGATATGTTCCTGGGGAGACATCCGGGGCACATGGGTTCTGTATAATGGAGGAAGATGAGATCACCGCGGAATGTTATGCTGACTGGAAGATCAGGTACCTCTGATGGTGATGACCCCCCCCCCATCTGATGCAGGGGATGCTATGTAAACGCATATTTTCAGATGTAATGAAAGTATTTCATGATTTCTGTGAGGAGCTAATAGCTACGAAATTTTCAACTAAGAATTGACAGTCTCACATTAAGTCAGCAGGTAAGCTCAAATTTCGCTCCCTACCAGAGAGGTCACCAGCTTCAGCGCCCCGTTGAACGGATCTATGCCTTTCGCCATCATCCTCTTCATCTCCCTGTTCAGATCACCTTTCGGTGCGCTTCTCTCAAGGATTATCCTGCGAAGTTCGTCCTCTATGTATATGCTCATCTCCTGCATAGCCTCGCCATCGCCCCTATTCTCTTTACCGAGGGATCTGTGCCGCTCTATCTCGTCGAGAAGCGCGTCTATGTTCTCCCCGCTAAGTGAATTGACGCCTATGACTTTCCTCTTCCATGGCCCTCCGGGAAGCATGGAAAGCGAGTCCTCAATATCCTTGATGGCAAGAAAAGCACCCTCCCTGTCGATCTTGTTTACGACGAATATGTCCCCTATTTCCATAATTCCAGCCTTGATAGACTGAAGTATGTCACCAAGTCCAGGTGCATGCAGCACTATAATCGTGTGTGCAATCTTCATGATGTCTATGTCTGCCTGCCCGGATCCCACGGTTTCCACAATGACACTGTCAAAACCTGCGGCATCCAGTATCCTTATGGTGCTCAAGGCTGCAGACGAAAGTCCGCCCTTGAAACCGCGAGATGCGAGGCTCCTCATGTATATTGAGTTCCGGTTTATCGATTCCTGCATCCTGACCCTGTTCCCGAGCAGGGTGCCTCCGGTGAAAGGGCTGGAGGCGTCAACCGCTATGATGGAAGTCTTCCTCCCCCTCAAAGCGATTTCCGATGCGAGTTTGCCGATCATCGAACTCTTCCCCACCCCCGGCGGGCCAGTAACCCCTATAATATGGATGTTGCCGGTCCTGTCGTATATTTTCTTCATGATTTCTGAAGAAACCGAAATCTGCGACCTGTCCTCCACTATCGATATGGCTCTGGAGACGGAGGGAATATCGCCGCCCCTGATGCCCTTAACTATGGCGTCAGTATTCAATGCCTCACCTGCCGCCCAGTTTCCTGAGTCTGGCTTCCGAAGCGCGTTTAGTGACGTGATCGATGATGGTTGAGAGCGGTGTACCCGGCCCATAATTCCCGGAAATTCCCATCTTTTCCAGCTTTGGTTTATCCGAGTCGGGGATTGTTCCCCCTCCAACGAGGGCTATGTCATCTATTTTCCTCTTTTTGAGGAGATCAGAAATCTTCTTGAACACTGTCAGATGGGCCCCATTAAGCAGGCTCAGGGCAATAACATCCACATCTTCGCTAACTGCAGTATCTATCACTTCCTCAGGAGTCGGCAGCAGGCCTGCATACAGAACATCCATTCCGGCATCCCTGAATGCTTTCGCAAGGACGAACATCCCGCGATCATGCCCGTCAATGCCGGGCTTCGCAAGCAATATCTTTATTGGTTTCTCCTTAAACAATGACTGGCTCTTTCCAACCGCCAAAAACCTTCCTCCCCACGTCCGATATCTCCTGCAGAGTACAATAGCTTTCCACAGCCCTAATGAAGAATGGCATCAAATTTTCCTCGTCGTTTTCCATGGCTCGCTCAAGGTCCGCCAGGCATTTATCGACCTTTTTGCTGTCCCTGGATGAAAGCACCTGGTTCAGCCTTGCGATCTGGTTGCTCTGAGCCTTCTTGCTGATCCTGAGGATGTTGATCGGCTGCTCCCCCTTTTCCACGTACTTATTGACTCCGACCATAGTTTCTTCGCCGCTTTCAAGCCTGGTCTGGCGCCTGTACGAAGTCGCGGCTATTTCCTTCTGCAGGTATCCCTTCTTGATTGCTTCGAGGATTCCGCCCAGCCTTTCAATCTGGTCGAAATACCTGTAGGCTTCCTCTTCCATTTTGTCTGTGAGCCATTCAAGATAATAGGATCCGCCAAGAGGATCAATGGTGTCAGGTATGCCGGTTTCTTCAGCTATAATTTGCTGTGTTCTCAGGGCCACCTTTACCGCTTCGTCGGATGGGAGTGCCCACGCTTCATCGTAAGAATTTGTGTGAAGGCTCTGGGTTCCGCCCAGTACTGCAGCCATGGCCTCGATAGTGGTACGGATAATGTTGTTCAGCGGCTGCTGCCAGGTCAGTGTGTAGCCGGATGTCTGTGTGTGAAACCGCATCAACATTGTTCTGCTTTTTGTTGCGCCGTATTTTTCCTTAAGCACCGTGGCCCAGATTCTCCGGGCTGCCCTCATCTTGGCAATCTCCTCGAAGAAATTTATCGATGAATTGAAGAAAAACGAAAGCCGTGGTGCGAATTCATCTGCCGAAAGGCCATTCTTTAACCCCATGTCTATATAATAGAATCCATCAGCAAGCGTGAAAGCAAGTTCCTGCACTGCGCTGGATCCAGCCTCCCTGATGTGGTATCCGGATATGCTGATGTAGTTCCAGCGGGGCATCTTCCTGGTGCAGTATGTCATCATGTCCCTGATAATTCTTAGATGCGCCTCTGGCGGGTACATCCACTCCTTCTGTGCAATGTATTCCTTCAGTATGTCTGCCTGCACTGTACCGGCAAGGGTGCGCTCCTCATACCCGTTCTTTTTGCCTACTGCTACGTACATAGCCGTCAGGACTGCTGCCGGGGCGTTGATCGTCATGGAAGTGCTTATTTTGGAAAGGTCTATTCCCTTGAATATTACCTCCATGTCCTTCAGCGTGGTTACATTTACCCCGCATTTCCCAACTTCTCCCTCTGCCCGGGAATTATTGCAGTCAAAGCCATAGAGGGTTGGCATATCGAAGGCGATGCTCAAGCCGGTTTCCCCGTGTCTAATGAGGTATTTCAACCTCCTGTTGGTATCCTCGGGAGTGCCGAATCCTGAAAACATCCTCATTGTCCAAGGCCTGCCCAGATACATGTTAGGGTAGACTCCCCGGGTGAACGGGTATGACCCGGGGTAACCCAGCCTTTCGTCCAGGTCGCCGCCGAGGTCTTCTTCCGAAAATATCTCCTTGATCTTTATCCCTGACGAATTCTCCTTTTCTGCCAATTTTGCTCCGGTCTGGTTCAACCATGGCTGAAGGGTTTCCTTCCTCCACTCTTCCTGACCGGGGCCGGAAGATGGACGCCTGCTTTGAATGAACTCGATTTTCTTCGCCCAAAAGGACTCAGGCTGAGATGACATCCTTCTCAAAGTGATTCTTCTAATAAAAAGGTTTCAAGATATTCCATCATCGCAGCAAAACACCCACTTCGTCCATGTCTTGCGATTAAAAGGTGCAAGGGTTCTTAGTCCACCTCATGGGAGACCCTCTTTCTCTCTGTTTTCCTGTAATGCCTTATGAAATCGTCCCCGAAAAACCTGCATACCGCATATCCCACTACCGCAGAAATACCCCTTATCAACTGCCACACACCTATCTGGTCTCTTTGAAGAATCGTGGAGAACTTGAAGTGCGACCATACATGCTTGTGCTTATATGTCAGCTGTTTCCTGCCAAATCCGTTCCAGAATGCCTGTTGAACGAATCCTGAAAACGTCGTGCGTGTCCTGTGGTATATCAGACAGTCGTCCACGTACCTGATCTTGCCGCCGTTCATGACTGCACGGATGTTCAGGTCAATGTCCTCGGCCGTGATGAAATGCGGATCAAAACCGCCTATCTCCTGGAATATGGATTTCCTGTAACCCAGGTTCACAGATGGGAACGTGACCTCAAACCCTTCAAAATACAGTTCCACCCTTCCAAGGTGCTCGAAATGGGACATTCCCATCTGTATTGTTCGCCCTGCAACGATGTCATAGCCGTCAAGGAATGCCTTTCTCATCCTCTGGATCCAGAATGGGTTTGCTATCGCATCCCCGTCGGTGAAGGCCAGGTACTGATACTTTGCGTTGGCGACCCCCAGGTTCCGGCCCTCTCCCCTGGAGCATTTCTTTCGGATGTATTTGATGAATCCGTACCTCGTCATGTAATTGGAAATTATTTTGTCAGTGCCGTCATTGCTCATGGAATCGACAATCACAATCTCAATGGGTTCCTCCTGATTCACAAGGCTATCCAGCAGTTCGACTATGTGATCTGCCTCATTGTATATGGTTACGATTATCGAGATACCCAAAGGCGAGGTGAATTCTTTCATTATCTTACCCAGTCCAGCCTGTCCAGTTTCCTGTCCTTTTTGGTCTTCCTCTTGAATTCCTTGTAGTGTTCCCTGCAGAGGTGTATCTTTGTCTTTTCCTCCTTCAGCGGGAAGAGATCGTGAACTTTATCTGCTGACACTGTCTGAAAACTTTCCTTGTCACACCCCTTCACGCTGCAGATTTTTTCAGGCATTACGGTTATCATATTGCTGGTGGCGTATATAATTGTTCGTTTGCTGGAAACGAAACAGGAACAAATGCCCGGAATAAGCCCCCTTCTGTTACCCCTTACGGGCTGGCAACATTCAACTTTGGGCCTAGGCCCCGTCTTACCCGATCCTCGCGGCAGCGTCATCGGATCTTCTTAGACTTTCTCCTTCCGGGAAGGTTTTCCATCGGGTCCCCCGGAAACGTCATTTTTCAATCATCCTTTACCGGGCCCGTATTTTTCTTTTACCTTTACCAGTTCTCTCGGACTATCAGCTTGCGCTGATCGGACCTGCCTGTGGAGGGGGGACTTTCCTCACCTCTATCGGCGTCGGTTGCCCTCGGGCGTTTTGTTCCTGCTTTCATTATGCCAGGCTGGACTTAATTTTTTTCAGGCATTCTCCCTTATAGCTATCTCAGTTGCGATCTTCCTCTTTACAAGGAGTTCCGCGAATCTTTTCTTGAGGAATACGATCTCGCCATCCCTGAAGTAGTAATTCCTGTCCGTCTGGGCGATGGGGGGCTGGTCTCCAAGAATCCTAACAGCACTAAATTCTTCCGAGGATTCCTCCCTTTTAGGCTCGTTCTCGGTTTTCTGATCGCCCTTTATCACTATGGGTTTCTCGCTGACCTGCACCGACTGTATACCAAGCAGTTGGTTGTACTGATCTTTGACTTCTGAATAAATGCGATCTACAAATTCCCTTTCGTCCTCAGTGAGATTGATCATCTCATCAGTATTGTTGTCAAAAACTGGAACCCTCACAATCTTGCTGTACCGGATCTGGAAGAGGGTCTTGAATGCCCTCTCTATCTGCCTGAGCCTGTCCTTGATCTGAATGTATCTGTCTATGTCCACCGCCGCATTCTTTTCAGCCTCTGTGTTAAGGAACTTTATCAGCTGCGGTATTGTGTTGAACACTGACTGATCTATCTTTCTGATTTTCTTGGTATTCTTCTCTGCCCTGATGGCGCTTTGAAGCTCCAGAAAAGCGTTTTCAACATCCTGGGGTGAGAAGTTCATTGCAAGTAAATTGTACAACTATTTATTAATGATACCCGAAGGGACTAGACTGTAAGCAATTTTGGGGGTCTCGACGAAAATACTTTCTAGAATCTTCTCCCAGTTCTCATATTCCTGCCTGATCATTGCAGCCCTTTTCGGGACCGAATCCGGCGGAAGGAATTTGTTCCTGTCCAGCGGGTCGTCTATGTAATCTGTTTCGATCATGAACCTGTCGGCGCTTCTGGCACCCTGTCTTGCATTATCTCTGGTTGCTGGCAGGGAAATGATCATTCCTGAGGGGTTTCCCAGCAGATCCGGCGTACCATGATGTTTTACAACGCTGCTGCATTTCATACCAGCAATTACAGCCCTGCTGCACAGGGATTCTACATCGAACGGTGACAGGTCTCCTGTATGCAGAACCACTGGAATCCCCATGTCCCCGCATACTTCAAATGCATGGGAAAGCACTTCCTCGATCGATTCCATCACGCCTGGTTCAACCTTAAAATGCGGTAACCCAATTTCCCCCATCGCGGTGATTTTTCCCTGGCTGTAGAGACGTGCTGCAAGGTCTATTCCGTCGAACATATTCTGCTTCGCGTCTTTGCCGTGTTCCCTGAAAAAGAAGTAATCCATCGGATACGGGCCAAGGGTTACCATAACGAAGACCTCCGTTTCCCTCCTGATCACCTCAGCCATTCCCAGGGTTCTGTCAAATATTTTCTCGTAATATCCTTCGGTTCCGAGCGAGTGGTCAGGCAAATTTGTAAGATTTATCGCTGTTCCTCCGGCAAGGCTGAACTTCCTGACAGCCTCGAGGAAATCCCCGTCATGCCTGAGGTGGAAGTGGTTGTCGAACACTACCGGATAGGGCTGACCGTTGCTCATCTGTATGGTAAACAGGATCACTGAGAATAATAAATATAAAGGGTACGTATGTAGGTCAACCTTAGAAGTGATGAAATGTCTGCAGAAAGCCTGCTAATATCAGAGGAGGAATATCAAAAATCCGGTGTACATATTGGTACGCAGGTCAAGTCAAAGGATATGGAGAAGTACATTTTCAAGATAAGAAACGATGGCCTCTACATTCTCGACCTGAAGAAGACCAATGACATGCTTGTGATAGCGGGCAAGATGCTTTCACGATTCAAGCCCGAGGATATCCTGGTGGTTGCTCAGAGGCAGTATGCTTTCAGACCTGTCTCAAAATTCGGTGAGGTTACCGGATGCAGATCAATTACAGGCAGGTTCGTGCCAGGAACGCTGACCAATCCACAGCTTGACAGATACCTGGAAGCAAAGGTAATTCTCGTCACCGATCCTCTCGCCGACATACAGGCCATGGGAGAGGCGATCAGGGTGGGCATACCGGTGATTGCCCTTTGCGATGCCAACAACAAAACGACGAACGTTGACCTAGTCATTCCGAGCAATAATAAGGGCAGGAGATCTCTTGCTGTGATATACTGGATCCTCGCCAGAGAAGTACTGAAGAACAGAGGGGCTTTGAAGGATTATGCGGACTTCCATTTCACGATTGAGGATTTCGAGGCTCAGGTCTGATTCTTCAGATATTCCTGCGAAATCCTTGTGAGCCTGACGTACCTGATCTTGCCGTTGACCTCATCTGCAAATACCATAAACTTTCTCACGGCATGGGCAAGCCGGACCGCCCTGCTGACCTTGAACCATTCTTCCCTTTCTCTCAGTGTAGAGACAAGCAGTTCAGCATGATCCTCCAGGGATTTCAGGTAGACCCTGAAATTGCAACCATACTTGAACCCAGTCTTTACAATGCACCGGCGGCTCACCAGATCGGCAAACACTGCGGCTTCAATGGTTTTTAGCTTTCCCTGAAAATATTCGCGTTCATTCCTGTTCAGAAGCCGTAGCCCGTAGAACTCTTCCCCCATCCATATGCCTAAGTTTTTGTCAAGAAATGATATTTCCCCAACTTCAACAATCGACTCCCCATGCCCTGGGGGATCGACTGTTCCAGATGGTTCCCAGGGCTCCGAAATGAAATAAGTTATATCGCCCTGGTCATCGAGCGTTGCCCAAATTGTTGGTAGCGTGCAGTTTAGTTCAGCAAAGCTGACGAAACTATCCTCCATAGCTATCCTTACCGGCCTCGAATACTCCCTCGTTGAGTCCCTGCGGAAAGACAGGCCCTCGGGTTCCTTCCTGACGTAGAATCCCAGCGATTTCAGGTTTGCATATACCTGCAGATCCCTTATGTCGGATTCAGACTTCAACAACTTAAACAGTGACCTTTCCTTAGATGTTCCATCTTCCGGGGCTATAAGCCCCTTTGTCAGAAGATACAGCGCCTCCAGCTCGGTAAGTATGAGTTCATTCCGAAGAACCCTGCCCACTTTGTGTCTCTGCCTGATACTGTCCGGAGATTTGACGCAGGCAAAGCGAAGCTGGCCACATACGGCTACCGCTGATGTCATCATTTCCTTACGAACACTTCTATCATTTTATCAGTTACGTAACCATATAACTTTTCCCAGTCGTCCCTGGAGTTGTTGCTCAGGATGAAGTATGGTATCCCGTAATCCCTTGAGATGCGTTCCAGTTCATCCTGCCAGAACTGGGCCTCGTAGCGCCTGTCAAGCTTGGTAGCCACCAGGACCTTGACGGTCTTGTTGTTGAGGGCGCTAATGAATTTCAGAACATTTTCAGCATAGTCAAGCGATCGAATGCTGGTAAGGTCCGCAACGACCAATATGCAGTTGGAACCGGTCAGGAGTTTTTCGCTTTCCTGCTCGCTGTTTATTTCAAGGAAGAGGAGTTCTGCCGTTATCCTCCTGTTGCGTGCATCAAGGGTGACTATTTTGCGCTGAATAGGCCTGATCTGTGAACTCACAGTATTCGTGTTGTAAACCAGCCTGGATATCAGAGTACTCTTCCCGGAACCGTTGAGTCCCGTAACGCTTATTTTCCAAGTAACTCTCGAATTCTCCATCTGCCTTCGATAAATAGCCCTGTAAAATACTTTTCCCTGTCGCTAATCTGCCGAGCAATTTCACACTGAAGATCTCATGACGGATATCATCTTTTATATCCATTCAAGCCATTCTGAGGTGGTCTATATGCAGTTTAAGTTTTCGGCACTCGCGGATGCAATGAAACCGTCTGAAATCAGGGAACTGCTGAAATATGTTTCGGTTCCCGGACTGATATCGTTTGGTGGAGGGATGCCCCATCCTTCATCTTTTCCTGTGAATGATATCAACACCATTACTTCTGACCTTCTGTTGGAAAAGGGCAGGCAGCTTCTGCAGTACGGTTCTACGCAGGGGTATGAAGACCTCAGGGTTCAGCTTGTGAAGTTGCTTAAGGAAACGGAAAACATCAGCACAGACAAGGATCATTTTGTGCTGACTGCCGGCTCACAGGAAGCGCTCTATTCCGTCTCTAAGATAATGACAACGCCAGGAGAAGAGGTTCTCTGCGAAGCGCCGACATATATAGGCACCATTTCAGCTTTCAGGGCAAACGGCACGGTGATGAGAGGGATCCCGATGGACGAGAATGGGATACTGACGGAAAAGCTGGAAGAAAAGATCAGGACCATGAAGGCCGCGGGCAAACTGCCCAAGTTCATTTACCTGATACCGACCTTCCAGAATCCTTCCGGTATTTCCCTTTCTCTGGATCGAAGGAAGCATGTGCTTGAACTGGCATCCAGGTATCAGATCCCGATTGTCGAGGACAACCCTTACGGAGAACTCAGGTATTCCGGGAATAGGCTGCCAAGCCTGAAATCGCTGGACAAAGATGATCTTGTGATTTACATGAGCACGTTTTCAAAGATACTGTCGCCTGGTTTGAGAGTCGGGTTTACCTGTGCACCCGATGCCGTCGTGAACAAGATGAACCTGCTCAAGCAGGCGACCAACCTGGCAACAAACACACTCGCCGAAGCTATAGCTGCGGAATATCTCAAGAGGGGACTGATGAGGAAGAATATGCCCGCAGTTGTAAAGATGTACAGGGAAAAGCGTGATACGATGATTGATGCCCTAGAGACAAATTTCGGAAGCGAGGCAAATTGGTCTCATCCAGACGGTGGAATGTTCCTCTGGCTTGCGTTGAATGATAAGATCAACACCACAGACATGCTCAAGAGGGCCATTGAAAAGAAAGTGGCTTACGTGAGCGGAAGCGCATTTTACCCGGACAACCCCACCTTCAACACCATGAGGCTGAATTTCACTTATTCGGACAACGATCAGATAGTTGACGGTATCTCCAGGCTTGCAAAGGTGGCGAAGGAAGAGGTTTCATTGATCGCGCCTTAAGCGAATCTAACAGATGACAGTCATCATTGCAGGCACCTTCAGCGCACTCCACAGGGGCCATAAGGATCTGTTTGCGGCAGCGCAGTCCACAGGGGAGAAGCTCATTGTAGGGCTCACCACTGACAGTTTTGTTTCTCTAAGCAAGGAGTACAAACTTCCAGGTTACGATATCAGGAAAAGGGTGCTGGAAGATTACCTCAAGAGCACTGGCATTGAATTCGAAATAAAGCCTCTTGGGGACACATGGGGAAATTCGACCACCTCTGACAAGTATTCCACACTAGTTGTATCCCCGGAATCCGCAGGAAATGCCAGATTGATTAATGCGGAGCGGGAGAGAAATGGCCTGAAAAAACTCAAAGTGATTGTGGTACCGTTCGCGCTGGGCGATGATTATTTCCCGCTCAAGTCTTCCAGGGTTCTGGAAGGCGAGATCACTCCTGAAGGGAAGAGAATCAGGCCCATCAGGATTGTGGTGCCCACCTCAAACCAGTACAAGGCCGATGCCGCCAGGAAATTTTTTCGCGCCAGGATTCCGGATGCAGAGGTGTCCGTGAGCAAAAAGTACTCAACCCCTTCGGAACAACCCTTTGGGGAAGACACATACAGATATGCAGAGGAAAGGGCCAGACAGGTTATAGGGAAATCGGATTATGCCGTCTCGATTGAAAGCGGGCTGTTCAGGATCAACAGCGAGGAGAAGTATCTGGATGTTCATTTCTGCTACATCCTTGACAGATTCGGTAAATCGTCTGTTGGCACCAGCAGCGGTTTGATGATCCCTCCGGAAATCATCGCTGAGATCAAGAAGGGCTATGATGAGGGAAAAGCTTACGTGAGGCTTTACGGCGACAGCGGCATTTATTCAGCCGGCGGGATAGCAGGGGTGCTTTCCGGTGATTCTCTCAAGAGGATCGAACTTTTTTCGGAAGCTATCAGGAATGCGTTTGTGCCAAGAATGCGGCCCGAATTCTATTTGTGATTTCTGCCAGTTGTGGAAAACGCGCAGGCGACCCAGTTTATAGCGCCTAAAAATTAAAAACAGTTAAGTAAGCTTTAGCGATCTCATAAGGGATAGAAAT
>JAJYPW010000139.1 GCA_021795055.1 Thermoplasmata archaeon | reverse complement strand
TATTTATTCAAGGGTTAAATCTAAAGAAAGAGCTGCGAAGCATCAGCCCTAAGGGTACATAAAAACGCCAAAACTTTAATAGTGTTCTATATGATATAGAACACGTAGTACATGGTTGACATCACAGTAGAATTCAACAGCAAGGTGCCGGTCTACATACAAATATACGAGCAGATCAAGGACCTTGCATACAGCGGAAAACTGAAGCCTGGAGACAGAGTTCCATCATCGAGGACACTTGCAGGTCTTCTAGAAATCAATTACCACACAGTCAACCAGGCCTATCAGGCTCTATGGAAAGATGGCCTGCTTAAAATGGAGAGGGGGAAGAGATACGTGATTGCTAAGGGAAAAACGGAAAACGAGGTTTATTCAGAAATTGAAGAGGAAGGGAGGGATATGATCAATCGGGCACTGAGGGTGGGCCTCACTGAAGATGAAATAATGAACCTGATGAAGAGAATGCTTAAGGGGAGAAATGGGGGGGCAGGTAATCATGCTTGATATTTCCGGAATTGGAGTTCTTGAATTTTTCCTGATTTTGTTCATAGGCGCGATGCTGACACTGGTTCCTAACATGACCGAGAAGACCCTGGTATTTGGTGTAAGGGTTCCAGCTTCGAAGCTGGGTCTTCCTGTTTTCAAGAGGGCCAAGAAAACCTACAGAGTTCTCATGATTGTGATAACTGTATTTGGTGCAATAGCTGCTCTCCTGATCCCGTCGAACTACATTCTTCTGGCAACTCTCATGCCACTGATAGTGCTTCTGCCGTTTTTCATTGTTTATCTGAATGTTCACTATTCAGTCGAAAGGGCAAAGTCAGAGGGCGACTGGTACAGTGAAATATCGGTGGCTTCAAGTGCTGAAGTGGTTATCAGCGGTGCGGATCTTAGGATCTGGGTCTATTTCATGCCTGCAATTATACTCCTGGCTGCGACCTTTGTCGCCGGGGTGCTTCTCTATCCCTCAATACCTGAAGTCTTCCCGACGCATTTCGGATCAAATGGCGTAGCGAACCAGTATTCAACAAAATCAGTCTGGAGCGTTTTCAGCCTTGGCTTTATTGGGATCATTCTCAATGCATTCATTATAATACTGACATACGCCATCTACAGGACTCCGCTGAACCAGGACCCATCGGATCATTCAGGAAGCAACAGGCGAAGGATATTCCGGAAGAGATTTGTTGGTATGATGGGGGTAATTTTAGCCGCCTTAGACATAATGTTCTTCATTGGAAGCCTGGCAATATGGGAAGTAGTATCTCCTGGCGTCTATCTGCTACCCATGATGCTCGCTCCCTTGTTCGCTATGCTTGTGATAGTAATGATAATTATGTACAGGACCGGGCAGGTTGGTGCAAACCTTCGGCTTGACCGGGTATCTTACACACCTCATAATACAGAAAGTCCAGGAAGCAACGGAGCCAGGAAAGATGACGACACTCTTTGGAAAGCGGGCGTTATCTACATAAACAGGGATGACACCAGAATGTTCGTGCCAAAGCGCTTCGGGGTAGGTTACACGCTGAATTTTGGGCATCCGGGGAGCCTGGCACTGATTATTGCGTTAATTGCAATCCCAGTAATCACCCTCATCGTGGCCTTGTTGCCCCGATGATACCCTATTTTTTCAGCAGTTTTCTTCTACACATCAACTATCATTATTTTTTATAAGCCCCGGAGTGTACTAAAACCTAAATATCCCATGATCGCATTGTAACGAATGAAGGAGCTTATAACGCCATGCCTGACACCATTCCTGCCTAATGGGGACGTCGATTTTCCGGCCCTGACATCACTTGTGAAAAAACTGGATGAATCAGGGGTCACAGGCATTTTTCCACTGGGATCCACTGGCGTTTTTCCATGGCTTACACTGGAGGAAAAAAAGGAGATCATGCGATGCGTCAGGAATAACACAGACAAGCCGGTATATTGCGGCGTAGGTTCCACCAGCATTGCAGAATCGATTCAGCTGTCAGTGTTTGCAGAAGATTGCGGATGCGAATTTGCTGTTCTTACCCCTCCGTATTATATGCCGCCGGATGAGGAGGGTATGAAGGAGTTCCTGCTGGGGGTAATGGGAAAGAGCAATGTGAATTTCTTTCTCTACAACATACCGCAGTTCACCGGCAGCAGGATACAGCCTGCTCTTTTGGATGAACTGATCCAGGCAGTACCCAATCTTTCCGGCATAAAGGATAGTTCTGGAGATATGAGATACTTTTCAAGGCTTGTTTCATTGCGCAAGGATAATTTCAGGGTTCTGCAGGGGCAGGACGATCTTCTTCTCCCTTCGCTCGCTGTTGGAGGAGACGGTGGCGTCTGCGGATTGTCAAACTTTTCTGACTCTGCTGTCAGGATACTGGAATCATTTTTGGCAGGAGATGTACCAAAGGCCGCAGAGATTAATGAGCATACAATTCTTCCGCTGATGGATGCGCTGAATTCCAGCAACTTTCCGTCCGGTTATTATTATGCCTACTATCTCATAAACAGGCTGAAGGGCGGTTACCGGCCCCCAATGCATGCACCGCCTGAGGAATCGGCCGCAAAGATAAGGGAATCTGTGAAAAGCCTCGTACTCTCAAAGTGAAACTGGAAGCCGTTTTTCAATCCCGGTATTACCCACGATCTGTAAATGTGAATTAATTTCGGATAAGCCGGCCCTGGGAGTGATCGAACCT
>JAJYPW010000138.1 GCA_021795055.1 Thermoplasmata archaeon | reverse complement strand
CTCCCTTTGAACGAGTTCCTTACCTGAAAGGTGGCCGCATTTCTTGGGAAGCACCTGATCCTCCAGGTGAATTCCTGCTGCACCCGCTGATTCTATGGTCGCAACAGTCCTGGCGACGTTCAGGGACTCACCAAAACCGGTGTCGACATCGACGATAAGTGGTCGGCTGGAAATTCTTGTGATTCTTTCCGTTTCAAGACTAACCTCTGAAAGGGTTGTGAGTGAGAGATCTGGTAAGCCCATGTTTCCAGCCACTCCTGATCCTGAAAGATATAGGCAGCCAAAGTCAGCCGACTCTGCTATAAGAGCGCTGATCCCGCTGAAAACACCTGCAGCCTTCACAATGCCTTTACCCTGTAGCAATTTGCGCAGGCCGGCGGCCCCCTCGTTCCGGTTGTTAATCAGCCTTGACATTCCTTACAACCTCCATAAGTTCTGGCACTCCTATTTCCTCGAGATTTCTGACCTTGCTCTCAATCGCCGAGTAGCTGCTCTTTTCCATTACCTTCTCACCCTTGTTTCGCAGATCTTCCCAGCTGTATGGGTTCCTGTAGTGCCCCTTCGGATACCTCATCTCCGAAGAAACAGTTCCCTGGTCAGTCTCCACGGTGATCCTTACAGGAAGATCGGAGGGATAGGTTTTGTCGTAGTCCCCGTTAACCACAATTTTGGTACTGTCTATAAGCTTGAGTATTTTCTCGTCCTTGAGATATCTTTCAGAGTAGCTCCCGATATTTGGATCGCCATAAAGAAGGCTGTAAGCGACTATGTAAGGAAGGCTATGGTCAGCAGTCTCCTTTGTCTTTGGTCTAAGTTTCTCCGGATCTTTCACGATGATCTTATGTGCGACAGAGAAGGTTTCTATGGTTATCTTCCTGATGGGGGACCGGATCTTTTGTTTCAGGGAAACTGCCACTTCAGCAGCGCTCATTGAATGGTATTCAACCGGGAAGTTCTTTATCATCGTTCTCAGCACCGCGTTTCTGTCCAGCCTGAGTTCGAAAGGCCCGGAAACCTGCTTAAAAAATCCCATTTCCCCTGTAAAAATCTGGTAAGGACCGGTCATCCCCTTTTCTGCAAGAAGAGTGGCAAACATGCTGTTCCTGCAGGCATTTGCTGCCGTTGCGCCTTTCCACATGCTCAGTTCACCCGCTCTTGTCTGCCTTAGACTGATGTTGTTGTTGATAGCCAGACTGATGGCGCTCTCGAACTTTTCCTGATCCAGCTTAAGGAGGTGGGCCATACCTGCAGCCGAGGATATTGAAATGTATGTGACATGATCCCAGCCAAGATCCCGTATGCAGACAGCATCAGCAAGCCCAGCGATAACACCATATGAGACTGCAATCGAGAGCATCAATTCCTTTCCACCCAGACCTCTTGATTCAGCGAGAGCAAGGTTCGGGGGAATATTGTCGGAAGGATGGAGGGCCTCCTTCGAAAGATAGGTGTCGTTGTAATCATGATACCTGGTCATCGTACCGTTAATGAATGCCGCAACCTGCGGTTCGGCTCTCTTTCCAGTGAAGTAAACGGATGAATCGTCCCTTCCATTCACGGGCATTAATGCATTCATTGCGATCTTCACCGGTGTTGATCCAAATGCAGCATACGAAGTGATTAGGGAATCCATTATTCTCTTCTTGATCTCCTCCTTCGCTTCTGCAGATACGTTTTCCCATCTGGTCTCTCTTGAGAATCTGAGCAGTTCAGCAACTACAGGGTCCATGATGCCGGGATTTGCTGTTTTTATAAATATGTCACTTCATGTACAGTTTTATAGTCCTACAGGCTTTACAACCCTGTTAGAAATGGATCATGAAGAGGGTTATATAACAGCCAAGGGACTGAAGCTCTATTACGAAAAATTCAACGCCAGAACCTCATTTGCTGACCTGCTCACCCTTCATGGCGGGCCTGGGATGTCCCATGATTATCTGCTTCCTCTGGCCGATCTCTCTAAAAGCGGAGTAAATGTTGCATTCTACGACCAGTTTGGCTGCGGGAAGTCGGACGAGCCTCCATTAAAGTCCGATTTTTCCATTGATTATGCGGTTGAAGAAGTGGAAATTGTGCGGAGAACTTTCTATGGAAACAGGAAAGTCTTTCTTATGGGATCGTCCTACGGTGGCGCCCTTTCACTGGCTTACAGCATCAAGTACCAGGACAACCTCCTGGGGTTGATAGTATCCGGAGGGCTTGCAAGCGTCCCGCTCACGGTAAGGGAAATGCACAGGCTAATAGACCAGCTTCCCGAAAGATACCGTAACTCTATACGAGATGCCGAAAAAAGAGGAGAGTATTCGTCGCCCGATTATCTTGAAGCCGTTCGGAGGTTCTACAGGAACCACCTTTTGAGGATGGACAGGACACCGCCTGAGGTCGAGAGGTCTCTTCGGTACGCCGAGGAGAGAAATGTATACAAATACATGAACGGCCCAAATGAGTTCACCATAACCGGGACAATCAGGGACTGGGACATCTCTGATCAGATTGGCGCAATCAGAATCCCGACGCTCATAACGGTAGGAGAATATGATGAGGTTACGCCGGTTGTGGCAGAGGAAATACACTCCCGTATCCCCGGATCGAGGCTGAAGGTTTTCAGGGACTGTTCACATCTCACCATGTGGGAAGACAGAAAGGGTTACAATGATACGCTCCTCAATTTCATCCGGGAAATTAGTCCAGAAACGAAAAGGT
>JAJYPW010000137.1 GCA_021795055.1 Thermoplasmata archaeon | reverse complement strand
CATTGCTCATCCTGTCGGTCCTCGCACTGTAAATATCCGATGGGGATGGGGCGACCCGTATCTCGGTGGCCCTTTCCGCCACATAATTAAGAACGCTGAGTCGAAGCGGATCCTCTGAATACATGTTTACCGGGCCCACAAAATACTTACCCACTGCCTGCGGCGAGATTTCATAGTCGAAGGTGAGTGTTTCGCCAGGGCTGATAACCACATACCCCCTGTAATCACCACGGGCTGCGAAAACGTCGGAAAGTGTGTCAAAATAGTTAAACGCAGCTGGTTTCTTTCCATTATTCTGCATCACGAGCTTAACTGGAACCCACTGGTTCTTTCTTCCGTACGATTCCCTGAGCGCCCTGGTAATCGTGACGCCCCTCATCTTCTTTCCCTGGTTTAAATGAAACCCGACAACGTCGGCCCAGAGAGCCATAAGCAGGGCGATGGAAAACAGCACGAGATAGGTATAACCAAGGAACAGACCTTCGTACACCGCTGCAGATAAGGCCGCAAGCAATCCATAAGCCTGCTTCTTGATCATTCAGGGACCTTGACCGAGGAGACAAAGCCATCGATCATGCGGGCAATGAATTTCTGCAGGTCCGGTCCTGCCTCTATCACTGCCTCGGAATTGAGTATCAGCCGATGGTTGAGGAGTTCATATGCAATCATCCTCACGTCCTCCGGGATAACGTACTTTCTTCCGTTTATCAGTGCATTGGACTTCGCTGCCCTGTGGAATTTTCCGGTTGTCCTAGGACTGGCCCCGAGGTATATCTTCTCGTTTTCCCTCGTGGCACGGCATATATCGACGATGTACTCCTTTATCCTGTCTGACACGTAAACCTGGTCCCTAAACCTACGGAGGCGCATGATCTGATCCGCATCCATTGTCAATGTGCCTTTCTGCTGAGACAGCATCTTCTTCTCTTCAAGGATCATCAGCTCGTCCTTCTTGTCAGGATATGTCAGGAAGTACCGGAATAGGAAGCGATCCATGAGTGCTTCGGCCAGGGGGAAGGTTCCTTCCTGTTCTATCGGGTTCTGCGTGGCAATCACCAGAAAGGGCTGAGGTAGTTTCTCTGTCACCCCTCCCTGGGAAACCTGTTTTTCCTCCATGCTTTCCAGCAGTGCGGACTGGACCTTGGGTGGCGTCCTGTTAAGTTCATCAGCCAGCACCACATTTGCAAATATGGGTCCATGCCGGAACTCCATTTTCCTGGTTTCAAGATTGAATGCCATGCTGCCGGTTATATCAGACGGCAGCATGTCAGGCGTAAACTGGATTCTCTTGAACGGGAGTTTAAGGAAGGAAGCGAATTCTGACGCTATCATCGTCTTCGCGAGACCCGGAACTCCCTCAAGCAGAATATGGTTTTCAGATATTAGCGAAATGAGCATGAATCGGACAATTCTTTCAGATCCTATGACGCTGTTTCCAATGGACTTTTCAATTCCCATCACGGTATTCCTGACCTGCTGGAGATCTTCCGTTTCGATATCTTCTTCAGCTTTGCTCATTTCTGGGTTCCACCTCCCCGAAATTCATCTTGATGTTTCTGATCTCATCGTAAACGGCAATTATTTCAGAAAAAGCTTTTTTCCTGTCTTCGTCGCCTTTCCTGATCCTGTATTTCGGCGATGTCCTCAACTTTCTGATAATCTTGTTGTACCGCTTGCGGGCGTTCGCATACCTTCTTTCAAGATCTTTTATCTTTTCGATACTGGTATCTACTTCGTTCAGAAAATACTGGTCATCCATTTTAGTCACTCTCGTTACTTGCAGGTTGAACCTGTTACCGGGAACCAGGAATTTCTCCCTTTTCTGTTCAAAGGACGGGGGAGCGGTGAGAGATGATTTCCTGGCATAGTGCTTCATTGCCAGCGAAATCACCAGCAGTGAAATAACAGGAATTAGAAACTTTGCATCTGAAAGCGGATTGTACAGTACGTCAGGTATCAACTGACTTGCCGTCGGTAAGGCAGCGGATTCTATCATTTCTTATCCTCAAAATAAAGTTTCACAATATTCAGGAAGCTGTAGAATTCGGTTGCCCTTTCCATAATAGTCTCGGGATTTGGAACGGGGCTGATGGAATAGTTGGCAGGTTCATAATAGTCAATGTAGAAATATGTCAATTTTCTCAGCGCGTTGTACTGGTTGATCTTATCCTCATTTATCGGTGGAGGAGCTGCTACTGCATCCACCAGGTAAAAATTATCTGTGTATGCCCTTCGATCCAGGTCCATGCCGAATTCCCTGTAGCTCTCGATAAGGAATTGCCTGTTCTGCACCGACTCCCTTATCCCGGAAATGTAGAATCTGGAATAATCCGCCCTCATTGCCTTAAAGAGGAGTGATATGGCACGGCGGTAATCCTGGTTTAGGAGAATCCGGTTTGCCTCAATAATTGGCGGTATGTCTTCGACACGCTTTACCTCCACCACTGTATCCACAGTCTTCCGCTGTCCGGAGAAAAGCCTTGCAAGAAATCCTGGCACTTTCAGATCACCACACTGATGTTACCCGTTACATAAGCTATGCTTATATTACTTGCTTGCAGGAGGGTAACAGATTGGCTTAACTTTACGAATACTGACAGGGTTACGCTTGAAGAAATCTGGAGTGGGCTTGACAGGTTTATAAGCGTGCCAGTATAACCATTGAAATTTGCAGGCGAAAAGCCGGAATACTGCAGGGCCTTTCCGTCAAGCTGCAGAGAGAAATTGGATATCGTGGCATTGAACGTCAGATTG
>JAJYPW010000015.1 GCA_021795055.1 Thermoplasmata archaeon | reverse complement strand
TGCAGAATACACGGGCAAAAACGCAGGACTCTTCCATTGTTGAATTTCATGCAATTCTCATTCATTTGGTGTGGTTTTCCGGACGCCAAAAACTATATTATAATCCTGAATCTGATAATCATGTATCTGATCAGCGAGTCGGAAGTAAGAGAAAATCTCAACTATTCTGAGCTTATAGATGCGCTTGAACAGGCTTTTGTCAGGATATCGGTCGGAAAAGCCATCCTTCAGCCCAGGATACGATCTTCTATAGGAGGAATTACTCTGAACACCCTCCCCTCAATTATCCCGGACCTCGGGGTTGCAGGAATAAAGGCTTATCTCAATAACGGGAAAGCCACCACGTTTCAATACATGCTGTTCAGGATCAGTGATCCTAGCCCAGTAGCCTCTATTGAGGCAAACTATCTTGGGCAGATAAGGACCGGCGCCCTTTCCGCGCTGGCATCCAGGCTTCTTTACAGGAAGCGCAACCCAAGGCTTCTGGTCGCGGGCAGCGGGTTCCAGGCAGAATCACAGCTTAAAGCCCATCTCAGCGCGTTTGAGCCGGAGCAGACTCTGGTATATTCAAGGGATCCTGAACATGCGGAATCATTCTCGAGAAAAATGGAAAGTTCCACCGGCCAGTCTGTCAGGGTGGAAAAAGATATTGCCACCGCTGTCAACGATTCCGATCTGATCTGTTCTGCCACAAGTGCCCGGGAACCTTTCCTCAGAGGAAAATATTTTAGGGATGAATTTCACCTTAATCTTGTAGGGTCCAACATTCTCAGCAGAAGGGAGGCCGACACGTCCGTATTCCTCAAGGCTGAATCAGTTATTGTCGAAAGCAAGGAGCAGGCAATGTTGGAAAGCGCAGAGATAATCGAATTGATGAAAGCCGATCCAGGCAGCCAGTTAGTTGAACTCAAAGATCTTGTGACAGCCCGGGACGAGTTTTCCGGCAAAAAAAGGACAATATTCAAGTCCATGGGCAACGGTATAGAGGATCTGGTGGCATCATATCTTGTCTGCAGGAATATGGGATTACTGTAGCATTCCGTAAATTTCTAGCAGCCTGTCTACGTGCTTTTCCACAGTATACCCTGACGCTGTTGTTGCCGGATCAAGGTCAGATCGTGAAATCAATGATTCTGCAAGGTCCGGGATCTGTTCCTCCGCAGTATAAGCATCGCCTCCAAGGCCCGAAGACAGGAATTCAAACTGGGACGAATTTCTGGGAACAAGTATTGGCGTGCCGGCCGCCATGGCCTCAATGTCGACCGCACTCTGGTTTTCGAAAAGCGACGGGTTGAAGAAAACATCAGCGGAACGGTAGTACAGTGGCTTATGCTGCTCGGGGATAAATCCCATGAATTTCACCCCCGCGTTGATCCTCTCCGACAATATCTTCAGTTCCTCAAGATGAGGGCCGGTTCCGCAAACCAGCACTGAAAACCCCCTTTCGGCAAGCCTGCTGCCCGCTCTTGCCAGCACGTCAAGGTTCTTTTCAGCGCCTATCCTGCCCATATAAAGGACTATCTTGGAAGATCTGTGTATGCCGAGAGCGTTCCTGGCCTCGTCCTTGGAGGGAAGATTCCTGAAAATGCTCAGGTCAATGCCTATATCCTGCCTGATGACATTGCGGAACCCGAGTCTCTCAAGAATCGATTTTGTAAATGCCGAAGGCGCCACTACATACCTGAATTTTCTGTAGAAATTCACCAGATAGAGATTGAAGGCTTTTGATATCATTGTCGATGCCCTCATTCCAAGATGAATGTACCTTGACATTGCCCCAGGATCATTGATAAAAGTGTGGAATGTCGCGAGAGGGTTTAGTGAAAACTTTTTTGAGACCCTGCAGGCAAGGTTTCCAATAGATACCGGTGTATGGGAATGTACTATTTCCGGCGCAAATTTCACCGCCTCTTCCATGGAGAAGGAAGTTTTCAGTGGTATCCTGTACTGTGGATAGAGCGGAAAGGGAAAACCTCTCTGCCTGACAACCTGGAAACCGTCAAAATTCTCAGTTCCCGTAACATGCCCTGGTGCAAAGACCCGAACCTGAAACCCTCTTTTTGAAAGTTCGGATGCAACCTCTCTAACCCTGTAAGATACCCCGTCCACGTTAGGATAGAAAGAATCAGTGAAAAGCGCGACCCTCTTATGGTTCAACCGTTGGTGAAACCAGAAAAATATTTTATAGTTTAGGTTGATCAGAGCATCTCGTCTTATCGAAATATCTTTATTTGATACGTTTTCTCTGAATATTACCAAAAGATATTGTTTATTCCAAATATTCATATTCGCCAACCAAAAATCCGAATATGTAGATTTTTTAAATATATTTATCCGGAATCACTTGCGATCATAATATATAGACATATGTTCATAATTTTTTCCGATGAATCGCAAAGCATTAGTCTTTGTAATATTGGCGATTTCATTTGCCATGGTTTTTGGTGCTGTCCAATTTGGAATGCAGCACGTGGCGAATAAAAACGTAACGCAGAACACCGTGCCAAATATTTTTACCGGCGTGGTGTCAGGCATACCCAGTTCAGGCGCGATCAACGAAAACACCCATCTGACGGTAATGGTCACTCTCAAGTACAGGAACCAGCAGGCCCTGAATACATTTCTTGGGGATCTGCAGAACCAGAACTCACCCATGTACCACAAGTTTTTGACGGCAACGCAGTTTAACCAGCTCTTTTCACCATCTTCAAGCGAGTACTTTTCTTATGTGAGCTATTTCCTATCCCACGGTTTTTCCGTGACGACTTACACGGACAGGGTTTCTATAATGCTCAAGGGAACTGCATCTCAGTTTGAGTCGGTATTCCACACGACAATAGACAATTTCCATGCGAATGGAAGGACATTCTATGCTCCATCCTCGCAGTTATCCTTGTCCATTGGCTCGCAGGGGGATATTGCAGGAATCGTTGGATTGAGCGATCAGTTCCAGCCCAAGATCTCACCGATGTTCACCGGTTCCGGCTCATCGCAGCTGCTCTACGGGGCGGATATGCAGGCAGCCTACCAGCTGAACAAAATCTTCCAGGCAAAGGGATATCCAACAAGTGAGACAATCGCGACGATTCTCTGGTCAGGAACGGATTCATCCGGTGCGGATGTTGCTCCTTTTGTTCCTTCCGATATACACTACTACCTCACTCACAACCTGCCAGCCGGGGAGCCAATTTCGACGATCTATGGCTACCCTATTAATGGCGCGCCACCACCAGGCTCCTCTGCTGCGAACGATCAGTCGCAGGCCAACTACGAAAGCACGCTAGACCTTGAGATGGCAGGCAGTGCTGCACCCGGATCAACCGTGGTGGAAGTATACGGGCCAACGGCAACAGAGTCTAACCTTGATGCGGCGTTCGCGGCTATCCTAAACCCAAGCTACAATACATCTGTCAATACCGCACTTTCCCATGTGGTTGCCATATCCAACTCCTGGGGCGGAACTGACACCGTTGACAGCACCTGGAGTTCATACGAGCAGCAGGCAGCTGCCAGAGGAATAACAGTGCTTGCTTCCTCCGGAGATGGAGGAAACACCGGCAGTGCAGCGCCGAGCTTCCCCGCAACAGTGGGATACAACACCTATGGAACGCTTTCAGTGGGAGGTGCCGCAATGGTGCTTACTGGAAGCACTTCTACCACGGGCAGCGGAACTACCGGTATATCCACGCAGTCAGTCTGGTATAACACTCCAAGTTCAGGCGACGGTTCACAGGGAGGGGTTAGCTCCTCGTATGCTGAGCCCGCATGGCAGCTGTACAGTTCCGATGCCAACTCCGTAATCACCGGCGCATCGTCAATCACCGGCGTATCTTCCGGAAGGGGAACACCGGACGTGGCAGCTGACGGAGCCAACATGGAGATTTACATCACGTACAGCGGATCAAGCAGCTATCAGGAACTCTGGGGAACAAGCGTCGCTTCGCCGCTCACTGCGGGAGTGGTGGCCGATATGGTTTACTACCTCGGAAGCAACGAAGGTTTCATGAACCCCCTGATATACAAACTGGCTCAGGCCGAATACAACGGTTCGTACGCATCTCAAAAGCCATTCTACTTCATCAGCAACGGATCGAACGGGGATTTCAGTGCTAACAACGGATACAGCCTGGCTGTAGGCTGGGGTTCAATAAACGCCTACAGTTTTGTGCTTGACCAGTCCTCCACCAGCCCACCGCCCGCGAAGTACACCGTCACTTTCACAGAATCCGGCCTTCCATCTGGAACGACCTGGTCTGTCACTCTCGGTGGATCAACGAGCAGCGGAACTGGAAGCATATCCTTCTCTGAACCCAATGGAACATACACATACAGTGTTGGGGCAGTCTCAGGATATACCTCTTCTCCGTCTTCCGGCAGCCTTACGGTAAATGGTGCTGCAGTGTCACAGGCGATCTCGTTCAGCAAGGTCACCACGCCGTCTTCGGTAGTAGTGGCCAAGGCGAATGCAACGTCTTCAAACACTGCAACATACAACTTGCCAGAAGCGGAGGAAATTACGCCCGGATCAAGCTCTGCGACTATCAACTATGTGGCACTCTACCTTAGCGGTAGCGGCTCCGTTGACTTTGGTATAGGCACATCCCTATGGGGAGACAACGTAGTGCCATTCACCTCTGTCAGCGTGGTTAGCAGCAAGGTCTGGTACAACACCACCTTTTCACCGGTCACCCTATCGGCAGGAACGGACTATTACCTGACGGTAGAGGGATCCGGATCGATACTGTGGGGTTACGCGAGCTACGGGTCGACAACAGTGGATCTGAATGCACTCCAGGACTACTGGTATAATTCTCCGCCCAGCAATGGCATGCCCTCAGGCACACCGATAAACGACAACTCCTATCCGGACCTGTTCACGGTGGGATACTACAGTTCCAGCAGCACTCCTCCTCCGGCAACTTATGGAGTGACCTTCACTGAATCCGGTCTACCATCCGGATCAACATGGTATGTGAATGTCACTGCAAGCGGGAGCACAAAGAGTTACAGCTCAACTTCGACGAGCCTGTCTTTCAGTGAACTAAACGGATCTTACACATACAAGGTGGCGTCTTTGAGCAAAACCTACGCTCCAAACGCATACTCAGGCAGTTTCACGGTGAACGGTGCGAAAGTGTCCGAATCCGTGACATTTACCGAAGTGAAGTACACCGTAACTTTCACTGAGTCGGGACTTCCGTCTGGAACTTCCTGGTCGGTGACTCTGGGTGGCACTGCATCTTCATCCACTTCGACGGCCATATCGTTCTCTGAGCCCAACGGGTCTTATTCATTCACAGTGGGTACAGTGTCCGGATATACTTCCAGTCCGTCAAGCGGCAGCACCACGGTAAAGGGATCTTCCACATCGACTGCAATAACATTCTCGAAGAGCAGTGGTTCATCACCCAACGGAGTTTTCGCGCAGGTGAACGCAACCGCCTCCAACACTTACTACTACACTCTACCTGAGGCGGAAGAGTTTGATGTGACAAGCACTGTTCAGGTCGATTACATTACTCTGAACCTGGAAGGATCTGGAGCAGTCACGTTTGGCATCGGGACATCAGCGTTCAAGAACAATGTCCTCGCGGCGATTTCCGAAACAGTCAACCTGCCCAATGGAGGATGGATAAACGTCTCCTTCCCCGCAGTGACTCTCAGCAGCGGAACCAACTACTTCCTGAACGTGAACGCCCCATCGGGTAGCTCTGTGCAGTGGGGTTACGCCAACTCAGGCACCACTTCCGTGGACAAGAACGCGCTGCAGGACTACTGGTACTCAGGTTCCTCGCTGATCAACGACAACTCTTACCCTGACCTGTTCTCTGTCGGGTACTCCAGCTCGGCAGCGGTTATGGGCATGAGCATGGTTCACGCAGGCACTTTCCAGATGCCTGTTATGAGCATGCCTGTCAATTTCAGACCTGTTTCTGAAATTTAAACTTTTATTTTTTTTTAATTATTTTTTTTATTATTTTGACTAGTACATTTTATTTTTGGTCACTCTGCTGATGTATTAAGCGGAATAAATTTGCTCAGAGGTCTTTCCTATATCACTATTAACATGTGCGCAAGCATTATTGTCCTGCCCCTTTCTACGTTATTGGTAGCGATCCATGCGCCAGCGAATCCGCCTCAATGAATTTCCCTGTGCTTCAAGCAGAAACGGTTAGATTGTTTACAGGATTATCAAAAATATCCATGGTACTCGACTTCCATTTTGGGCACAACTATACCGTCGCCGTTTTCAACAACGCCAATCTCACTTACCTGAACCTTGTTGCGGAGCGTGGACATGATGTCCCTCCTGCTTTCCGGATCAATGATGAGAACGTAGCCCATTCCCATATTGAAAGTCTCGTACATCTCTTCATACGATAGTTCTCCGAGTTTCCTGATATGATCAAATATTTTCTGGGGTTTTGGAGGATTCTCGATGACATACCTCATCTCCTTCAATCTCGCGATGTTTCTCAACCCACCGCCTGTGATATTTGCCATGCCCTTTATATCCACTAGATTCAGGATTTCCATAATCTCCCTGACGTAAATCCTAGTAGGTTCCAGGAGCAATTCTCCGTATGTTTTCTGCTCTCCAGGGAAGTTGTCATGGAGGCTGATTTCATTTTCCGCGAGCAATTTTCTTATGGTGGTGAATCCATTAGAATGGACGCCGCTGCTGCCGAGCGACATGATCAGGTCGCCATCCTTAATTCTCTCTCCGTTGATTATCTGGCTCTTCTGGACTATTCCGAATACAGTACCGGCAATGTCAAGGTGCTTAACGAGATCGGGAACTACCGACGTTTCGCCCCCAATAATGGTAATATTTGCCATCTGTGCTCCAACATTGAGCCCGTTTCCGAGCTGCCTTGCGACCTCCGGGTCAATCCTGTCAAGTTCCACATAGTCGACCATTGCAATTGGCTCTGCGCCAGACGTGATGGTGTCGTTCACATTCATTGCAATGCAGTCTATCCCGAGTGTATCGTACCTTTGCATTTCTTCAGCAATTATTGACTTTGTTCCAACATTGTCGGTATTAAACGCGATTGCAAAATTGCCCAGGTCAACGAGCGAAGTAAAACCACCGAAGGTGCCTATTGTCTTGAAGTCCTCCCTTTTGAACTTTAATTGCCGAATAAGATTGTTGATGAACTCACCCTGTCTCCCACGCTGCTGAATGTCCTGAGAATTTCTCGGCATATTGTATTGGTTATCGCTCGCTCGCTTTTATAAATTTTCTATTATTTTCGATAAGGGGATGTGAGATAGTGACACTTCGCAGCCCGAGACAGTTTAAGAATTATAAGCCACATTGGGCACAAAAACCACAAATAATTAAATAACATCCATCATATTCAGAATAAAGGTGGAACATTGGTCAAACTAGAATCTCTTGATTACAAGCCCAGGCCCATAGATGAGAACTTCCTTGATGATAGTGCCAAGTACCCCGTAACCGGAAAGCATCACGATCATGACGTAAGGGCACAGGGCATCCAGAGAATGGACGCAACCGGAAAACCATATCCTACCAAGATGGGAATTCATGGAACCAAGGTGGCAGTAGATTGGGAATCCTGCGTTGCGGATGGTGCCTGCATGGATGTCTGCCCCGTGAGCCTTTACGAGTGGGAACTTAACCCAGGTCAGATGGGGACAGGCAATGACAAGAACATCAGCGGTGACAAGGACCTGTTCGCTAAGTACCGCACAGACAAATGTGATCCGGTAAGGGAAAGCGAGTGCATATTCTGTATGGCTTGCGAAAGCGTTTGTCCCACAAGGGCAATAAAGATTACCCCATAATCATTCGATGAAGAGCCAGGACTATTCCCTGGGTTTCATAGGTCTTGGCAGAATGGGCAGAGAGATTCTGCCCAGGATTCATTCTCTATTTCCTATAAGGGCTGTCTATAACAGAACCAGATCCGTTTATAACGAATTACCTTTGGAAGGCATAACTTGCGCATCAGCCCCCTCAGAACTGGCGGAAGCATGCAATATAATTTTCCTGAGCCTGACCGACACTGAGGCTGTGGAGTCAATATTATTTGGCGATAATGGCATATCAAAATCTCTTGGAAGCGGGGTAATCATCGTGGATCTCAGTACAATTTCTCTTGATGGGGCATTGAGAATCCATGAACGTCTTGCAAAGATGGGAGTAAAATATCTGGATAGCCCCGTGATAGGAAGCGTTGGGGCGGCTAAATCGGGCAACCTGACAGCAGTGTGCGGGGGAGATGAATCAGCATTCAACCGCGTAAGGCCGCTTTTAGCCAGCTTCTCGAGTAAGATTTTCTATCTTGGGGGTTCTGGCAATGGAATCCGGATGAAGTTGATCAACAATGCAGTGATGGGAATAAACATGTCTGCTATTGCAGAAGCATTGAACCTATCCGGCAGTGCCGGGATCCCCAAATCCAGGATAATGGAGGTTCTTCTTACAGGCGGGGCCTCTTCCAGGATACTGGAACTGAAGAGGGGTAAGATAGAAAGAGGCGATTTCTCTCCAGAATTTTCCCTTGACCACCAGCTGAAAGACCTCAGGTATGCCATTGAAATGGCCAGGAATGCAGGCGTAAACCCAGCGATCAGCGCTACGGCCGAGAAGTTATTTGCCGCAGCCTCCACTGAAGGGTTCGGCAAGGAGGATATGTCTGCAGTCGCCTCTGGCAGAGGAGCAAGCGCAGCAAAACAGTATAAAGAGGGAAAAATATAGACCCCTATATTTTCCTTATTCCCTTCCTGATCCTGCTGGCCACGCTTTCAGTCGCCATGTATTTTGACATTCTTACCAGGGAGGTGAACTCGTATATCTTTGTGCCGTCCGTCATCGCAGGAGCAATAGGATCGTATCTGCTGGGGATGCCTTCCGTTGTTGTGATTTCCTGGGTTGCAGTATTTGCCTGTGCCTTCCTCCCGCCCGACAATTACGTTTATCCCCTGGCAGGCGGGCTTTTCGTCGTTACCGCAGTTTTGCTTTTCCTTTCCAGCGCACTCATCCTCTTTGACTCCATCATAATTGCAATACTCTACTTCCTTGGTACACGGGAGAAATATTTCGGAATAGCGGACGTTAAAGCCCTTATGGCAGGAGCGATCTCATTTCCATTTGCATCGGGTTTTGGATACCCGGTTTTCCAGCTGATTTCGAATATGGTTATTCCTGTACCGTTCCTTCTGATCCTGAATTCATCCGTGGCTGGCTTGCTTTTTATACCATACCTTATCATACTTAACTTCAGGAAGAAGAACAGCAGGGGGATTTACTGGACGTATGCTCTTGGTTACAACAGGGATGAGTACAACAGGAATCCTTTTAAGTACAGGGTTTCGGATTACAATGGGCGAAGGATCATGGTATACAAGTCCCCTTTCATGGTGGCCATCTTTGCTTCAGTTGCTGCAGCGGTAATCTTTGGAATTTAGGTGTTGCTTTGAGTATCTTAATCAGGAATGCTTCAGAGGTAGTCACTCCATTAAAGGGAAAGAGGGCCAGTACGCCAGAAGAGAGCCGCGAACTCCAGGTTCAGAAGAATTGTTCCATTCTGGTAGAGGACGGGAAGATCGAAGATACGGATGCGGGAGACAGAACCAGTGGGAGCAGCCAGGTTATCGATGCTTCGGGATGCACAGTGTTACCCGGATTTATTGATCCGCACACTCACATGATATTTTACGGATCAAGAACGGACGAATTCTACAGCCGCATTGCCGGCATGACCTATTCCAAGATACTCCAGCAAGGCGGGGGTATAACCAGAACCGCCAGGGAAACGCAAATGGCGGACCGCAACGGACTTTTCTCACAGACAATGAAGAGGGTCTGGGATTCCATCTCCCATGGTGCAACCACAATAGAGATCAAGTCTGGTTACAGCATTGATCTTGCCGGCGAGCTGAAGATGCTTGATGTAATGGATATGATAGAGGCGACCGGAAATATCAATGTGGTCAAAACATTTCTTGGTCTCCATTTCACCCCCCCGGGAACCGATGCCTCGACATTCACGGACAGGGTGATCTCAGAGTTTCTCCCACGGCTTTCCGGAAGGGCCCAATTCGCCGACGTGTTCTGTGATGCGGGTGCATTCGGCACGGATGACTCCTACAGGTTTCTTGATGCTGCCAGAAAGCTTGGGTTCAAGCCAAAAGCCCATGTGGATGAGATTGGAAACATCGGTGCAATACAGGCATTGAACGGGATCGGTCTGGCAAGTGCTGATCATATCCTGAAGAGCAGCGTGGATCAACTGCAACTGCTTTCGAGATCAGGAGGAATCGGTGTTGTTTTACCAATTACCTCCTATTTGCTCGATCCAGCAGATATGCCAAATATTAAGAAGTTCGAAGATGCCAGGCTTCCGGTTGCGATCGGTACGGATACTTCGCCGGCGACGTACTGCCCGGACATGCTCTTTGCAATCTATCTTTCGGTAAGATTCTGCGGCTTCTCAATCGAGCAGGCCATAAATTCGGCAACTATCAATGCTGCCCGGGCATTGTCAGAGGACACGAAAGGGGCTGTCGAGAAGGGATATGACGCGGATCTTATCATCCTTGATACGCCATCTTACAAGGATATCCCTTACAAATTCGGCACGGGGATAGTCAGGGACGTAATTTCCTCGGGAAGACTTGTAAGGAAAAACGGGGTCAATATACCCCATGCCTAAGAAACCGGAAGCAAATCTGGCAATTTCTCTCCTGCAGGAGAAAAATTTCAACTTGCTGGCATGAAAGATAATATATCCCTCTGGAACTGTCAGTTTCGTATGGCCGCAGAAGTCTCTCAGATTTTGAAGAAACTCAAGGAGGACGACGTAAGGTTTTTGCAGTTTCAGTTCACTGATATCCAGGGGCTGGTAAAGCTCCTGACAGTGCCCGTGAACCGGTTTGAGTCATCCCTCACTGAAGGAGTTGTGTTTGACGGCAGTTCGGTTGCAGGGTATGCGCAGATAGAGGAATCCGACATGAGGGCTCACCCGGATCTTTCTACGTACACCCTTATGCCAGACCCGGGATACATGGGAAAGGTCGTCAGGTTTGTCTGCGATATATATACACCGTCGGGAGACAGGTTTCCCGGAGACCCGAGATACATACTGCAGAAACAGCTGGAGAGGGTGAGAAAGAAGAAATGGGAGTTCTTCGTCGGACCGGAGTTTGAGTTCTTCCTTTTCAAAAGGGACAAGGACGGGGCTCCTACAAACACACCATCCGATTTTGGCGGATATTTTGACAATACCCCGCTGGACGCCGCTGTTGAGATAAGGCAGGAGATACTTGAGAACCTGTACCAGCTTGGCTATCAGCCCGAGGCTGCCCATCATGAAGTGGCATACGGGCAGCATGAAATCGACCTCAGGTATGCCAACGCACTGGCAATGGCAGACAGGGTGACAATGCTCAAGACTCTGATCAAGAACATAGCGCAGAAACATGGGCTCTACGCAACGTTCATGCCTAAACCTGTAAATGGCGTAAACGGCACCGGAATGCACATACATCAGAGCATAATGATGGCGGATGAATCCCGGAACATATTCTATGAAAAAGGTTCCAAGTACGATTTTAGCGAGACCGCCATGAATTATCTCGCGGGAATATTGAAGAACATCACCGACGGCGCAGCAATCCTGGCTTCATGGGTAAATTCATACAAGAGGCTTATTCCAGGCTACGAGGCACCGGTTTATATTTCCTGGGCAAACAAGAACAGGAGCGCCCTTGTCAGGGTGCCGGCAGGGGAAAACATGAGGAAAAGGATGGAGCTTAGATGCCCGGACTCTGCCGGAAACCCTTACCTGCAGTTCGCGACCGTGCTTGCCATGGGGCTTGACGGCATAGATAACCATCTGAAGCCACCAGATCCAGTGGAAAAGGATATTTTCGCCATGTCGGCGGAGGAACGTGAAAGAAACGGGATCAAGTCAATGCCAGAGAGTCTCGGGGAAGCTCTGCACCATTTCAGGGGGAGCAAGCTGATGCGCGAGATCCTTGGAAATCATGTCTATGAGAATTTCATAACGGTGAAAAGCAGGGAATGGGATGCATTCAGATCTCACGTTACGGAATGGGAGTTGAAGAGGTATCTTCCCATCCTGTAACCAACCATTCTCAATTTTCCTTCAATATCTGCCCCATCACGTACTGGAGGATACCCCCGTACCGGAAATATTCATACTCTA
>JAJYPW010000014.1 GCA_021795055.1 Thermoplasmata archaeon | reverse complement strand
CGATCTGTTGGGGTGATCTCCTGTCATGGCAGATACTTCAACAAACATATCCAGCGAGGAGAGAGACGGGATAAGAATCATTACCATAAGAAAGGAAAACAAGCTGAACCCGCTTGACGTCCAGACACTGGAGGATATAGCAGGAGCGCTTTCCGGGAAACCGCTTGTCACCGTGATTAAAGGCAGTGAAAGGGCCTTTTCGGCAGGCGCCAACATAAAGGAATTCCAGTCATTGAAACCTGAGGAGGCTTACCATTTCGCAGTCAGGGGGCAGATCGCACTGGATTATATCGCATCATACGAAAGACCCGTAATAGCCGCAATTCGCGGTTTCGCGCTTGGGGGAGGTTTCGAACTTTCCCTGGCCTGCGATATACGAATCTGTTCTCCCGATACCAGAATGGGACTGCCCGAGGTCACGCTGGGGATACTGCCCGGTTGGGGCGGAACACAGCGGCTCAGGAGGATCATTGGAGAGACGAGAGCGTTCGATCTTGCATCCACCGGAAGGATCATAGATGCTGGGGAGGCAAAAACTCTCGGGATAGTGAATGAAGTCTCCGAAAGACCGGAGGAGGATGCCATTGAAATAGCGAAAGTCTATGCAAAGTCCGCCCTTGTCTCCGTCGGCATGATCAAGTCCCTCATAAGGGGAAAGGAATTTGACCTCTTCGATTCGGAAAAAGAGGCTTTTGGGAAAATCTTCGAGACAGAGGATTCCAGGGAAGGCGTCAGGGCTTTCCTGGAAAAAAGGAAACCTTCCTTCAGGAACCGCTGATACCTCCTTTTCAGATTATTCCCTTCTGGCGGTAGATGCTCTGGTATTTTTCAGCGCCGTCGGGAAATACTGTAAGGATCGTGCCGGCTTTTATTTTCCCTGCAAGTGAAACGCTGGCCATGTAATTTGCACCGGAAGAGAGCCCGACGTCAAAGCCCATCCCCTTGAGTTCCATGACCCCCTGGAATGCAGCGCTGTCTCCAACTCCCGCCCAATCGTCTATGATATTCCTGTTATCTTCCAGTATCTTGGGCATGCTGGACACTTTCAGGTTTTTGAGACCCTGTATGTGATGATCGGGATCTGGCTCAACCGCCATAATCCTGGTTCTAGCATTGACATGCTTCAGGAACATCCCGAGCCCGGTCACGGTCCCGCCTGTCCCGATCCCGGTAACGAGGTAGTCTATTTCTTCACCTTTATCCGTTACTTCCGGGCCGGTGGTGTAAAAATGGCTCTTGAAATTCGACGGGTTGGAATACTGATCAAGGTTGACGTACCGATCTGGATCGGATCGCATTGCTTCTTTGAGCCTTTTAATGGATGCGTCTATGGTTATTCTCCCCAGTCTGCTGTTTTCGTCTTCAACCTCAACTATTTCCTGCCCGGATCCACTGAGTTTCTTCCTGGTTTCTTCGCTGCTGGACGCAGGTACGAATATGGTTGCCCTGTATCCCATCACCTTTGAGATGTATGCCAGTGCGATGCCGGTGTTTCCTGAGCTGGCTTCTATTACCTCCTTTCCTATTGCCAGCCTGCCCTCGATCTTCGCTGCACTCAGCATAAAAAATGCGGGCCTGTCCTTCACGGAACCGAACCTGTTGAATCCTTCAAATTTTGCGATTATCCTGACATCGCCCCGACTGTAGACTTCCCTCAGTGGGGTGTTGCCTATGCCTGCGCTGTGGGCTCGCCTGGCAATTTCTGCATAATCGCTTTCCTGTACTGGCATTCTGAGCCTGCTTTCATTGCAGGTCGATTAATAACTGCTTTGTCTCGCTTCTGCTGGACAGTCCAGAGTTCTGTGGATGAATTGCCGCGCTCATAGAGACAGAGCGTTCCATCTGTACCTGCTGCTTCCGGCTCACGATCTCCTCATTTCCATGAAAATCCCATGGAGAAGCCGCAGGTGAATCCTCTGCCGGGTGCAAGTTGAACCAGCCCTATTCCGTTGTTAAAGCAATCAGGCGCGCCCGTCATGGGTTCTACTGCAATCGATTTACCCCCGCTGTACTTGCCATCGTAAAACATGAAGTATGGCATACCCCTGTTGCCAAGCTCAAGCCGGATGTCTCCAAGATCCAGGGACAGTGCCCCTTCGACGAGGTAAGGGGTGTCGTAGCCGCCTTCTCTGGGTTTCAGGAGATTCACGGGGTCCAGCATCCTGCCTGTTGGAAAATATCCGTCAGTGCAGACGAGTTCGTGAAATCCCCTTGAAGCTGCCTCCCATTTACCATTGAAGAGGAAGTATGGATGTGCGCCGATCATGAGAGGGCCATGGGCTTGCGACATGTTGGTCACCTCATAGTCTATCGATATTCCTTCTTGCGTTATCGTGTATCTTATCCCAATGGCGTACACCCAGGGGAAACCGTCTCCTTTGAGAGTTGTGGTGCACTCTGCCGTATTTCCTCTGGCCCTGACATCAAAATTCAGCCTGCGTATGAGGCCATGAATCGCATTCGGAGGGCTGTCGTCCCTGAGGAAGTATTCCTTCCCCAGAAATGAGAACTTTCCATTCCTGACGCGGTTTGCAAATGGTATGAGGTGGGCACATCCACCATGTGTTTCCACCCCGTCCGTGGAAATTTTCATGACGTCACGGCCATCAAACTTTACACTTTTCAAGTATGCCCCAACCTCCGAAATTTCAATTGATAACCTGTCGCCTGCAGCCAAGGATACCATAATTTATTGAATCGAGAACCATTATTCTAAATTTCCGGCAACTGGATGATTCGAGTGATACTGCTCATCCTGTTCCACCAGGGGAAAAGAGACATGCAATACAGGTTATAGGGAAAATCTAAATCAATCCGCCTCTTACCTGAGTTAATGCTGGGAATTATCCTCGCCGGCGGTACCGGAACCAGATTACTTCCCCTCACAAAGGTGACAAACAAGCACCTGCTGCCTGTCTTCGACAGGCCCATGATATATTATCCGCTGGAAACGTTGCTGAAGGCGGGAATCAGGGAGATTATAATCGTAACAGGCAAGGAGCACGCCGGGAATTTCATGGCCCTGCTGGCATCCGGAAGCGAATTCGGAGCCAGATTTGCATATGTCCTCCAGGAGGGTGCCGGAGGAATTGCGGAAGCGATTGGGCTGGCAGAACCCTTTGCAAACGGGGAAAGCATTGCAGTGATACTTGGAGACAACGTGCTGTTTGAAGATGTTTCTCGGGAAATAGCAGACTTCCATTCAGGCTGCAGGATTTTCCTCAAGGAGGTGCCAGATCCCGAAAGATTTGGCGTACCGGAATTCGGAAAGGACGGAAATATAGTAAATATAGAGGAAAAACCCAGGGCTCCGAAGAGCAATTATGCGGTTACCGGATTTTACCTCTATGACAATACTGTTTTCAGTAAGATCAGGTCTCTTAAACCATCCGCCAGGGGTGAACTTGAGGTCACCGACCTGAATAACACCTACCTCAAGGAGGGGAAACTCACGCATGGCTACATAAAAGGACCATGGATAGATGCTGGAACCATAGACAATCTGCTTACAGCATCAAACCTCGCCAGGGAAAGGAAAACTAATCTCAGGCATTAGGCTTCAAAGCCTGGCAAACGCCTCTTCGAGATGGGAAATCCTGATCGCCCTGCCTGCTTTGTAAAGGTTAAAACTTGTATCCATGGGCCTCTGTGCAACAAATTTGAGGTCAGAAAGCCTGCTACTTTCTATCAATTGCTGATCAAGACCCCACCTCCTTGCCACGGCAATTGCGAATTCATAGCGGCTCACCCTTTCCTGCACTCCAAGATGATAAATCCCTGACAGATCCATTTTTATGGCGGCCTTCACAAATGTCGCTATGTCCTCCAGTGAAGTGGGAGTGGTGTACTGATCAGTGACTACCTTTATTTTCCGGCCTGCCTCCAGGCTTTCCCTGATGAATTCCAGGAAAGTCTTCTTTCTCCGGGACACGTTCTGCCCGAAGGGGGTGGAAATCCTGAGGATCAGGTCCCTGTCCAAATCCAGGAACGACTCCCCCTTAAGCTTGGTTCTCCCATATACGTTGATCGGGTTCGGCTTATCCGTTTCAGCGTACCTACCGGTACTGCCGTCAAAAACATAATCGGTGGAAATGTGGATGAATTTGAAACCATTGGAAGTTGCCGCATTTGCAAGGAGTTCGACCGATTTCGCGTTCAGAAGGTCTGCGCGCTCCGGTTCAGACTCGCAGCCGTCAACATTTGTGAAGCCGGTGCAGTTGATTACGGTTCCGTATCTTCTCTTTGCAAAGAAGGCATTAATCCTGTCAGCACTGGTCACGTCGATCACAGGATCTCCGCCATAAATGCTCCCTGATGCCCCATCTGCCCTCAACTTGCCTTCCAGGAAGGAACCGACAAAGCCACTGGCACCAAGCACGAGAACTTTCATGTTCTACAGAACCTTTTCTTCATACCTTTTCCTGCTGACGATGTAGTGCTTGATTGTCTCCCTGAGTCCTTGTTCGAACTCGATTTCAGGACGCCAGCCAAGTTCCCTTCTGATCTTCGCGGAATCTATCGCATAGCGCTGATCGTGGCCGGGCCTGTCCTGCACAAATTCAATCAGTGAATCAGGTTTGTTCAGGATCTCCAGAATCTCCCCTACAACCTCAAGATTGCTGCGTTCGCCGTCAGCGCCCACCAGATACGTTTCTCCAGGTTTTCCCTTCTCGATTATCATCCTGATCGCTTTGCAGTGATCCGCAACATGGATCCAGTCCCTTACCTGCCTGCCTGATCCATATATCGGAATCTTCATGCCGTTCAGCGCGTTGAGGACTGTCTTTGGTATCAGCTTTTCAGGGTGCTGGTTTGGGCCGTAATTGTTGCTGCAGTTGGAGATAGTTGCCTTGATTCCGTAGGTATTATAATAGGCCTTCACCAGTAGGTCTGCTGATGCCTTTGTCGCCGAATATGGATTCCTCGGGTTGTAGGCGCTGTTCTCATTGAACTTCTTGTCCGAATTTAGAGGCAGGCTGCCATAAACTTCGTCCGTTGAAATCTGATGGTATCTCAAATCAAGTTTCCTGGTGATTTCCAGAAGCCTGTGAACTCCGACAACATTGCTCTGAATGAAGTCTTTAGAATTCCGGATTGATCGATCGACATGAGATTCAGCTGCGAAATTAACGATGACATCGGCATTTTCGAAGAAATGCTCCCTGCCGGTCAATCTTGAAATGTCAAGTTTGTAGTTCTCAACGGCCTCAGGCTTTTGCAGGTTCGCCGGATCAGAGGCATAGGTCATTTTGTCTACATTTATCACTTCTGCGCTATTCGCGGATGAAACCAGCATATTGATGAAATTTGAGCCTATAAAACCCATTCCGCCTGTGACTATAACTTTCATTTTACACCCTCTTTATAAATTTTTGCGGGCAAAATTTCCATCAGTGCGGGTAGCGATGAATCCTTCGGTGAAAGTAAAGGTGAAGCTACGGGCCACTCAATCGCCAGTACCGGGTCATTCCATCTTACACCTGCGTCGAGCGTCTGGTCATATTCAGCGGTTGTTTTGTAGGTTAACTCCGTGTTGTCTTTGAGCGAAAGGAATCCGTGAGCAAAACCGGGTGGGACCCAAAGCAATTCCTGGGAGGATGAATTGAGTCTCACACCTTCCCATTTCTTGTAAGTGCTTGAACCTGGACGCAGATCCACAATTACGTCATACACTGATCCGCTTATGACGCGAACCAGCTTTCCCTGAGGTTTGGGCATTGCCTGAAAGTGAAGCCCCCTGAGAACGTTCCTCACGGATTTTGAATGGTTATCCTGGACAAAATCCTGTGATATTCCGTTTTTCTGAAAATCAGACTTCTTGTATGATTCGAGGAAAAACCCCCTTTCATCCCTGTGCACTGCTGGAACAATCAGCCTGGCATCCTTAACATTTTTCAGTTCTTTAAATTCAAACATTGGAACCACCTCATACATTGCCGGATTTTCACTATTGCATGCGAATGACTTGCAATATATTATCTGTCTCGGCGAAATCGCGATATTTCGTTCAAGTCAGGGATTTTTGCTTAAGGAAGTTATAAATAAAGAGGTCTAATGCCTGTTTTACGCCCCGATAGTGTAGCGGCCTATCATACGGGCCTGTCGAGCCCGTGACATGGGTTCAAATCCCGTTCGGGGCGTCACACTTAACTTGTTTTTCCTGGTCTTATTATAGTGACTGCATAGCTCTCCTGTAATTGGCCACACCTAATTCAGACAATATTTCACCCTGTTTCATAGAAGGTATCTTTAAAATATTAGTTGAATCCAGTGTTCAGGCACCGTTTACAGGCATTACAAGTAGGACCGGATATTCACTTATATCATGTTTGCAACTGTGGGAATACAGGAATGAGATTTCTTCAGTGTCGCAATTGCGGCTGCGCTGTCAGATCTTGGAAGTCTTTTCGTTAAGCCAAGGGAGGACTTCCTTCAGAAAAGAAGGCCCATGATGCGCAAAGAAATCGTTAGGTCCAGGCGTTGTATAAAAATGGTTTGCCGATACAGCCTTTAATTTCTCCCACCCCCTCTTATGGATCAATTCGATCGCATCTCTCTCACTGAACTTCGAGAACATCTTGGGCTCATAGATAATTACCTCCGGGTCCTCATCTTTAACGTATTTCATATCTGGTGTCAGCCATTCACTTCTGACGCCGCCATAGATGTTCCTGAGCCCGAACAGGCGAAGAGCATCGGTAATGTAACTGAAGGATCCGAATGATGTGGGCGATGCCAGATCGATCTCTATGTAGGTTTTCAAATTCTTCTTCGTTTTGCTGGAGGGCATGTATTGTGAAAGGGATATGGAGAGATCGCGTGCACCTTCAGCGTTGCCCACTACGAACCCAACTTTCGTGATAAGGTCAAATATTCCGTTGACGGTCAAAGGCAATTCAAAACAGACGACCGGATAATGCTGGGAAAGCTCTTTTGTGAAGGCGTCCTGGTAACCCGATATGGTCAGGACAAGATCAGGATTGATTTGATCGAGAATTTCCCTTTTAACATGGCCATAAGACCCAATTTTTCTGACATTCTTTGTCTGTTCAGGCCTGACGCAGAATGCAGTAATCCCCTTCACCCTGTTTCCAAGACCAAGTTCAAAAACGATTTCTGTTATGGAAGGGCTGAAGCTAACTACTCTTTCAGGACTTTCAGGAATTTCGACGCGGCTACCGGAATACGAGTATACCTGAACCATTTTTACAGTCCATTCATTGAACAAATCGATGGATAAGAATGGTTTGGCAAAAAAAAGATGGATTGTGAATACCACTGTTCTTTCCCTAAGAGCGATAACTCATGAAAGATGCATATAAAACCGAGGCAGAAAATCAAATTGCCCATACTCCAGGTTTGCTTGAGCAGAATTTGAAACAAACCAATTTATGGGGGGACTGAAAAGCAAAATCTTTTGGTCTGCCGGCTTACGTTCGATTTTTTAGTACTGTGGGTTCTGCTGTTCCTCTCCAAAAACATCGTACTCTATTGATTCGACTAAAATGTCAGACTCATCAAGGAATTTCGGATGATATGGGTGCCTGCCGGGAACCATATAAACTGTGAAGACTTTGGAATCTTCTCTATTCCTATATGAAGCGTGATTCTTACCTGATTGGCCCCTGCCCGCTAATGGATTCATAATCATCAATTAACTGACCGAGGATATTATCGCCTTATGAGAAAATGAAAAATGTGCAAATGGCAGGCAATGCAGGTTCCCTGCAATTTACATGATCTCACCTGCATTAAAGAAATCCTGATTACGTCTGAATGTCGCCAGAGTTGATTACGGCCGCAAATTCGCCATCGATAGATGCAAGATTCACTCTGTGAACAATTCCAGCAGGTATAACTTCGCCTGCACTATCCTTCCTGTCGAATGTTGCACATGCATCCTCGATAACAGTGGTATCAAAGCCAAGGTTGCCCGCCATCCTCGCCGTAGTGCTTACGCAATGATCAGTGACCAGCCCGCAGATCAGTATACTCCTTATTCCCTCCCTCCGCAGCAATTCCTCCAGTTCCGTACCAATGAAAGCACTGTTTACATGCTTTGTGATGATGGTTTCGCCAGAAAGGGGCATGACACAATCTTGGAACTCAAAAGTATCCTTGCCGCTTCTGAACAGTGATTTTGGATTAATGGATTCGTGCCTCACATGAATCACCCTGAGCCCTTTCTTCCTGAATTCCTCAAGCAGGCGCCCGGCTACACTCTCTGCTTCCGGGTTGTTCCTTTTACCCCATACTCCACTCTTCCATGCATTCTGTATATCCACTAATATCAATGCTGCATCTTCACTCTGGACTTTCATTTTAGGAGAAGTAGAACGAACGTGAATATTAACCCGGCCAAATGCCTTGCGATTCACAGTGTCGGGCGATCCGTTGCTGGCAATCATTCTATTACCCAGATTATCTTCCATCCCCTGGATCAGGGGTGCGTTGAACTGAATGAAAAACTAAATACTGAATCCCATTGAGGAGAAGGTACGGATGGGAAACAGCCGCATACTTGTCGCCATAGATTCCCAGGAAAAGCACAAAGCCATTGATCTCGCCAGGAACCTTTCTGATGATATTTTTGGAGTTAAGATCAACTGGCCGCTTGTTCTTGAGGAGGGAGCGGAAATAATTTCAAAAATCTCCAGGTATTCCAGAGTGATATGCGACTTCAAGGTCGCTGACATTCCGAATACCAACAGGCTTATTGCCGAGAAAGTGCACAGCCATGGCGCTTATGGAATAATAGCCCACGCAGTGACCGGCGAGGATTCGCTTCGCGCAATTACCGGTGTTTCGGCTGACCTGAAGCTCATAACTGTTGTTGCGATGTCACATCCAGGTGCCCAGGCCTTCCTGAATCCGTTATCCGAACGCTTAATTGCAGTCGCGAGATCGGTGGGATCCTACGGCATAGTCGCTCCTGGCAACGCCACCGAGATAATAGCCAGGCTCAGGGCAGAAGCTGGAGAGATGAAGATTTTTTCGCCAGGCATCGGAGCGCAGGGGGGGAACCCGGTGGAAGCGATAAAGTCAGGGGCGGATTACGTGATAATAGGACGAACAATATACCAGTCCGATGATCCCCTGGAAGCTGTGTCACGGTACAACGCGGAAATATCAGCATCTGGCATACGTTGACCACATCTTAATAATTGTTGCGGATATACTGGGTGATGCTTTCCCTTTCTTCAAAGGAGGAATACTGGTTTGAGAGGGCCACTGAAGGAAATCTCACCTTGAATGAGTCAAAATCACTCTCCGAGGAACTTTCTCTATTTTCACTGGGGAGAATTGCAAACAGACTCACCTCGATGCAGGCCGGTAATGTTGTTACATACGCGGTATCGTATAATATAAACTACTCCAATTATTGCGCTGCCAGCTGCCCGATATGCGCCTTTTACGTTCCGATTAAACTCAAAGGCAAGACGGACAGGGGATACGAACTGACCATTGACAATATCCGTTCAGAGCTGGAGAAGGCAAGAAACGAGCACGCGACAGAGATTCACATTGTTGGTGGTTTCAACCCTGATCTGCCGATGGAGTATTATGAGGATGTTTTCAGGACTGTCAAGGAGAAGCTCCCTGATGTGACCCTGAAAGCTCTAACAATACCGGAAATAGATTTCATTGCCAGAGTCACCGGAAACTCGATCAGGGAGGTTGTTGAAAGAATGAAAGCTTCCGGAGTGGACGCCCACACCGGCGGAGGGGCAGAGATTTTCAACGAGAACGTGAGGAAACAGATCACCACTAAGGAGAAGATTTCTGGAGAGAAGTGGCTTGACGATGCAAAACTCATTCATTCCCTTGGTCTTCCGGGAAATTCCACCATAACCTACGGACATGTGGAAGGGTGGGATGACATTCTTGATCACATGATAAGACTCAGGAACAACCAGATTGAACAGCCCGGCTTCCTTTCCTTCATCCCGCTGAAGTTCAGCCTTGAGAACACCCCTCTGGAAAGGATGGGTAAGGTTAGGAGACCATCTGATGGGGCAAAGGATCTGAAAGTTATTGCAATGGCCAGGCTGATAATGGGCAGTGCAATAAGAAACATCAGTGTTTACTGGGTGGGAATGGGAAAGCTGATAGCGCAGGAGGCTCTCAACTATGGTGGCAACGATCTCGTAGGCACGGCTTTCAGCGAAAAGATATACAAGGCGACCAACAGGCAGGAAATCACCACCACGGAGGAACTCTCGTACCTGGTGAAGGAGATAGGGCGGATTCCCGCCGAGAGGGATACGTTCTATAATATTATCGAGTATACGTAAATGCCTTTGGATTGGTACAAACTTGTACCATTAATGGCATATATATACTGCAGATGAAAGTCTATGAACAACAGATTACCCGTGCTTGGATTGATCCTTGCACTGGTTATTGGGTTCTCAACCATATCTTTCGCGGGTGCTCCCCTGACCGGTGGGAACCCTGCACAAGCTGGAAATTTCAGCTTTGACTACAGCACATCGGCATCGGTCCTGACCAATGTTGGTTATACCACGAGCAACGGAACTATCGCACTGGCTTCCAGCGTCTATGTAAATGAGAGTGCAAGTGCAACAATGAACGGAATGATGTTCCCTCCTGACGCCATTTCACTGGCTAACGGTTCCGTATTCAGCGGAGAGTACGGCAGGATGCTGGTTGTTGTGGGTACGGGACTGACTCCCTCAATCACATATGTTATGGATTACGCGCTTGCGAAGGTCAACCTGAACCTCAACGCAACTGCATGGTTCGGGGGATTCTATAACCAGAAGATCAACGCGTCAACCATGAGCGTTTACCAGATGGTTCTCCCAGATGGCGCTGTTGCGGTGCTTTTCAGCAATTCCAACTCAGTCCAGAAGAGTTCCAACACCGTCACTTTCAGTTCAGTATCACCACCGCTCTTCGTGGGCCTGGTGTCCAAGGTGGGGTTCGTCGATTACCTGAAATCAAGGATAATGGACACATCCAGATTCACCTACAATAACACAACCGGGTTCGTGGATGGCGCTCACCTCTCGTTTTACTTCAATGACGGCACGATAACTGACTTCACCTCAAAGTGGACGAACACAAATGTGTTCAGTTCCATCACGGTAGCAGGAAATGGTTCCCTTGAATCCAACGACAGGGTACCCGTCATTCCGTTCTACACACCCATAGTAATCGGAGGGCTCTTTGTCTACGCCACAAACACGTCGATCTTCGCAATTCATGACAATCCTACGATCCAGTCGACCTTCTTGGTAAACAACGGTACGATCACCTTTGCGGTACCCGTGAACCTGAATGTCACCGTGTTCAACACAACCAGCGGAATGAGTGCGGGGATCAATGAGTCGACGGTATTCCAGAACAACTCAGAAAGTGCCAACATGACCATGGGCCTCAACAATTCAATGCAGGCAGGAAAAACAACGATATACGTCCATGGCGGGGGCTTCAGGGGCATGATGTTCGTCATCGGCGGCCATGTTAACGTCAACGGAAATCTCATATCCATAAGCACACAGACCATGGAGAGGATCCAGTTTGTGGCGCCTGTTGGGCTTCAGGGATCTTCCGAAAGGGCTCTGCATTACATAGAGCAGGCGATAGTGAACAACGAGGTGGGAAGCATCATGGAGATATCTTCCGTCAACGGGTCACCGAATGCTTTGTCGCTGCAGTACAACAGCTCCATCTCGATGTCCCTTACAAACGCCGGTAGCGGAAAGGTTACGCTGACTGTATCTTCATTTGAACACAGAGGCAATCTGGTTGCAATCTACGTGAGCAACAGCCTGATTTCCAACACCTCGACCGTGACAGTAACAATCGATGGCAAGTCAGTCACTGCCACTACCGTTAATGGCACAATCGATGCGACGAGCGACCTGAGCGCATACTATGCCGCAGTGCAGGTCTCCGGTGGATTGCTGATTCTCATACACGTACCGCACTTTTCCTCACATACTGTGGAGATCGCCTCATCTGGGTCCACCGGCACCACTGCACCTCTGCTTACCTCGAACAATGTTGGATTGATACTTGCAGGAATTGGGATAGTGGCTGTGGTTGCAGCAGTGTTGGTCTTATTCAGGAAGAGGAAACCTTAAACTTTTACCCGGGGCGCAGCCCCCTTATTAATTTTATATACCATACCCTTTTTTTACCATACCTAAAAGGTTCGGGATAACGTCACAATGGCATTATGACTTTCACGACATTGTCAAGATCCGGTTGATAGGTATCGGTGGTACCAGTAGGATGTCCTCAACAACCCGTCCCTTGTCTTGAACCGGTGCTTCAACAGCCATGACATTACGGAG
>JAJYPW010000013.1 GCA_021795055.1 Thermoplasmata archaeon | reverse complement strand
TGTAAGCAATGGGCCAAGAAAGCAGCAGGATCAGATTTCAAGGATAATAGCCGAAGTCGAGAACGCGCCATCTGCGCCCGAGGACGGGGAGGAGAAGAGTATAGAGATTCCCAAGAAGATATCCACCGGGAATGAAAAGATGGACGAGTTGCTTATCGGCGGCCTTCAGACCGGTACTAATTGCCTTCTCATTGGCCCACCCTTCTCCGGGAAGTACGTCCTGGCCTGGAACTTCGTAGGTGAGTCTCTCAAGGAAGGAGTACCTGTACTGATAATCACCACCGACAGGGACATAAAGGACATCAAAACTGAGATTTCAAAGATCTACCCGGACGCGGAAAAGGCGGAAGAAGATGGTTTACTCAGGTTCGTCGACATATATTCAAGAACCATTCAGAAACAGAGTTCCTCCAGGTACGCAGTGGTAATTGACAATATTTCCAATGTGAGTTCGATGATGAAGAATGTGGACACCATAACAGCAGGCATGGTAGCCAGGAAGGGATATTACCGCCTTCTGTTCTCATCATTGACCTCGTACATCACGGAACTGGACGAAAAACTTCTGCTGAAGTTCATTCAGCAGTTCATCCAGAAGAGAAGAGGCGAAAACGGAACCGCCTTTTACCTCATAGAAGGTGGGTTGTTTGATCAGAAAACCATCGAGGGTGTGTCTTATACGATGGACGGTTCAATTGATTTCAAGAACGATGGCTCAAAGCTTTTCCTCAAGGTCTCGGGACTGGGATCAGCAAGATCAAGGGACTGGGTTGAGATTTTCATGAGTGAAACTTCATTCGATCTGGGTTCCTTCACTCTGGAGAAAATCAGATAAACTGACTGGAACTTCAGGTGTGGATTGCATATTTCTGCCTTAAGCCCGATTATAGAAGCGATCATGGGAGCCAATCAGGAAATGAAGGTTTTTCATAATATAAGACATAAGGCATTACACATATAGGAAGGTGCAGCAGGAATGATTCAAGGGAAATGCGGAGAATGATGGCCCAGATGGGGATCAAGGCCACCGAGATGCCTGACGTGAAGAGGATAGTTATGGAGGGGGGCCAGAAGGATTACATCATAGAGGGTCCACAGGTGACCAGGATAGAAGCGCAGGGGGAGGTCACGTTCCAGGTCACAGGCAAATTCAGGGAAGTTCTCAAGAAACCTGCGCCGCAGGCCGAAGCCTCATTTCCAGAGGATGATGTCAAACTCGTTATGGAACAGGCAAACGTGACCAGGGAGAAGGCAATTGAAGCACTGAAAAAATCCGGCGGTGAGCCGGCAACCGCTATAGTAGATCTGACTTCATGAACCTTGAAGAGTTGCTGGAAAAGAGCACGCCCACCGAAGCAGAAACGCTTCGTTATATGGACGCCTACAGGCAGATTGCAGATGCCATCAGCTCAGAAACCGGCAAGTCTGGGATAAAGGCAGAACCAATTCTTGTGGGTTCTGTTGCAAAGGGAACCAACCTCAAGGGATCCGATCTCGATATCTTCATCGCTTTTTCAAAGGAATACACTGAAGAACAGATAGAACAGATCGGGATGAAGATTGCAAAGAAGGTGCTTCCCGGAGGCAGAGCTAGGTACGCAGAACACCCTTATATTTCCGGAGAATACCAAGGCATCAGCACGGATATTGTGCCGTGTTACAGCATCTCTCCCGGTGAGACTAAAATAAGCTCTGTTGACAGAACTATTCTTCACACCAGGTACGTGAATGAAAATCTTAAGGTGCCTGCAAAGAAAGAGGTTAGAAAACTGAAGCTTTTCATGAAAGTATCCGGAATTTATGGGGCTGACGTGGTTACTTCAGGATTTTCAGGATACGTTTGTGAACTCTTGATCATAAAAGAGAAAACTTTTGACTCAGTGATCGAGATGGGTGCAACCCTCAGGGGAGACATGAAGCTATCGGAATGTGCCGATCCAAAAGCAGGCGCAGATTCCCCTGTCTATATTGTTGATCCCACTGACAGCAGGAGAAACGCTGGAGCCGCCGTCAGCCTGGAATCTCTGACCAAATTTAAGCTGGCCTGCCGGCTCTACAAGGCCAGAGGATACGGGGGACTGACGGAGAGCGTTTCAGGAACCAATGGACATAAGGCAGAACGGGGAACAGTCTACAGGCTGATCTCCATCGACAGACCAGACAGAACAGATGACGTGTTGTATCCCCAGGCCTTAAGGCTACTCAGGAAAGTTGAAGAGGCATCTATAAAGGAAGGGTATGGAATCATCGGTGACACCATTTCCCTTCAGGAAAAGAAAGTGCTGATCCTCGTGGAATTTGATCGCTCGGTTGTTCCAGAAGTGGTATTGCATGAGGGGCCGCCCGTAGATAACGGAAACGTGCTGGATTTCCTGGAAAAGTGGAAGAGCGATAGTGTGTTGCGCGGCCCGTATGTGAAGGGAAACAGGGTTTACGTTGAAATTCCCAGAAAATCCACGAAAATTGATGACTTTTTAGGCAATTTCCTTAGCGGGCTGGGCCTTGGGGGGAGCCTTGAGAAGATGCGAAACTCCCTTAAAATCGTAAGTCCGAACGGCAAGATCGAATACAATGAACTTATCGACAGGTACATGTCCAGAGGATTGTTCCGCTGATTGTTACATGTTGTACCCGATGCAGGAAGAAATGCCCTTCCCATCAATAATTATAAATCCGACTCTTGATTCACTGCCAAAGGGTCACAGGGACTCAAGGGAGTGTGGGGTAGTCAGGCATCCTAACGGGCTCCAGTCAGGGCGTGATTTTCTATGGGTCAACTGATTTGATGATGATTGACTGGAACAATGATCCGGAAGAAACCCGTAGATCTGGGTTCAAATCCCAGTACTCCCACTTGGTACCGGTACGTTCCTGATGGTAGCTAAACCATTGGGTTCGTATTCCTTTTTAATAATCATGCATTTCGACCATGTTCTCAAGCACTTCTTAGATTTAAAGTTGAGAAAAGCATCAATCCCTCTAAGGCTATATTTCCAACAAATGGGATGAATTCAAGATTGGAGAGTTAATCAAGTGCAATTTGGTAGTGGTCATCTTTCACAATGTATAAAAAGATGGTCGAAAATACATACTTTGTAAAGACCGGTTTTATCAACTGCACGGTGTTTAAGAAATCATGGAAGGAATGACCGATCCGATATTCGGAATGGAAATAGAAAGTAAGGAGTTTGATTCCCAGCACATGGAAATGAACTACAATTCTTGCAGCACTGAATGCAAGGCAGCGTTTGACAAAAATCCGATGCAATTCATGAAGGGCCACCAGGGACATTGCATGCACGAACATGGCGGATATGGCTGCTGCTAGAGAGAATTAGGTGAAATGGATATGCAAACAGAACTGGGAACAGCTGGAAGGAACTGGTACCTTGAACACATTTTAGGCTATAAGACGGCTCTTCGTGTTGCATTCGGCCTCATCTGGCTAATTGATGCTTTACTGAAGTGGACACCACAATTCTCGAGCAATTTCGAGTCAATGATACAGGCAGCAATGGTAGGACAACCCTCTTCCTTGATGCCATGGTTCAATTTTTGGGCAAACGTAACGTCGGTGAATCCTTATGCATTTGCATTCATTATTGCTCTTGTCGAGACCCTGCTGGCACTTGCCGTTCTTTTTGGCTTCATGAGAAAAGTGACATACCTGTTGGGTGCAGTCTTCAGTCTCTTCCTCTGGACAATACCAGATGCTTTCGGAGGCTTCTACATTCCTGGAGCCACGGATATCGGAGCCAGCATCATCTACTTCGTCGTGTTTCTCTTCCTGATACTGGTAAATGGAGCCTTTGGACCGAGCAAGTACAGCATCGATCATCTCATAGAAAAGAGATACAAAAGCTGGCGGAGAGTCGCTGAGTTCAATCCAACTGCATCAGCAGTTGTCAAAAAGAATTAACAACCCTAAAACAAGCGGCAGAGGAGTCATAAGGGCATGGGACTATCGAGGGAGATTAAAATAGTCAAGTAGGGGTGCAAATAATATGCCCCCTATAAAAGATTCTAACCACAAGACCAAATTTCTTTCCGAATGATTTCATTCAATACTTGGAAATACTTGAACTCCCGTCTTTTAGGAGACAGTCAACTCTCCGCTGACAGCCCGTGGTACAAGTACGATGTCCTTAGAAGACCGTCATCGGTCCTGAATCTCTTCTTGAGCAGTTCAGATCGCATAAAGAAGTGGTGTTCGGAGACGTCGTTTGTCTTCTGCACCATGTCATCCTCAAGCTTCAGCGGTGAAGAGGGATTATCACCGGAAAAGTCATCAAGGTTGGTTGTAATGGCAGTTCACTTTATGCCCGGAATATGATATTCTCATCATGTTTCATGATTGCTGTCATTAAGCAGTAAATCAGAGAATTTCAACTACGTGTTGACAGTCTCTGGAATGCATTGAGGTTATTAGCAAAGAATGAATGCGATGGCATAAGATGATCATATCGGAAGCAGGTCTTATTGTCATAATCATTGCTGACACGGCAGTTAGCCTGTTCGTCGGTGCCTTGGTAGGCAGGATACTGACCCGTTACCCATTTGGAGTTTCCGGTTTCACCGGGTCGGAAGGCATGATCGGACGGAAGTGCACAGTAACCTCGATATCGCGGGACAGGATTGAAGTGAGCGTGGATTCGCAGATATGGGCTGCCTACTCGCATGACAAGGACAGTATCCAGATTGGAGACAAATGCATAGTGAAAGACGTGGACGGCCTCACCCTCATTATACAAAAAATTCACAGATAAATATAGTGTTTTTGATCATACTGCCTGAAGTGGCTTTAACAAGGTTGAGAATGAAATAGTATAGCACTAGCATCCATAGATATGTTTAATAACATTAGTATGATACTAATACATGTCTCAGATGGCTAATCCAATCACGAAACGAGAGAGGGACTGTCTCGTTTTTATCGAGGAGTATACGGGAAGGGGCTTCCCTATGCGGCTCCATGAAATCGCGTCTACGATGAAGGTCAAATCCCCAACCGCCTTTAATGTTATAAAACGACTGGAGGAAAAGGGTTTAGTTGAATCCAAGAACGGCATGGTGAAATTGACAACTGCTGGAAAGGAAGCAGCCAGAAAGATTCTGATTGTTCACAGGACGTTCGAATCACTCTTTTGCCAGAGCGGAATTTCAGTGGAAAAAGCATGCGAAGAAGCAAGCGACATTGATTTCCTGATCCCGGAAAACAATGCACGAAAAGTGCTCAAAAGGATAGATAGCCCGAAGGTCTGCCCGCACGGAAAAGCCATAGGAGGGAGATGATAAATGATCGGCCTCAACCTCTGGAATCCTTCAGATACTGGCCTCCTCGTTATCCTTTTGACTTCATACCTCCTGGGGGTTGTGCACGGGATCACGCCAGATGAGCACACATGGCCGATCACGTTTTCCTATGCAGTAGGCAGCTACAGCACAAAGGGGGGAATGAAGGCTGGAATGCTTTTCTCAGGAGGCTTTACTCTCCAGAGGGCAATACTGTCGGAAGTCGCATTCCTTGCGCTGGCAGGGGTGTTCATCTCCGTCTATGTGGACGGCATCGTCTACATATTCGTAGGTCTGGCAATGTCTCTCGCAGGGATATACATAATGAAGAAACAGCGCGTTGCACATTTTCACTCTCTTGAAAAATGGCTGTACAGGCTGTTTGGAATTCACAGGCACCAGGAGACAAGGGAAGAAAAGGAATTCACCCACCTGTCAAACCCTGTAATCGATGATCAGGGAAATCCAATACCTCTCAAACTGGCGTTTGTTCATGGGCTTATAGCCGGTTTTGGCTTTGGCGCATTTGCGCTCATACTTTACACCGTGCTTGCTCCGGCCATGCCTTCTGTCTATTTCGGATTCCTGCCCGGGCTCCTCTTCGGCCTGGGAACCATGACGATGCAGGTCATCATAGGTGCGGGATTTGGAGCATGGATGACAAAGGTCAAAAAACTCACAAGCAGGGGAATCCGGACAGTTTCAGTTGGAATTTCTTCATATGTGCTCACCTATGGTGGTATTGCGTTTTTCGTTGCAGGGATTATACTCATATTGTTCCCGCAGGTCAACGACTTCAGCATAATTACGGGGATAAAGATCCACAACCTCGACTCCCTCGGGATAGGTTTCTTCATGGTAGTGATAGTGGTCGTGGTGATTGGAATTCTTGGCTACAAGAGATCGATGAAATTGGCGGAGGAGATGGGTTACACCACAAAGGTGGAAGGAAATCCGTTGGAGAATGATTGACTGTCTTACACACCATGATATGCCGGAGTATCCGCTCCATGTTTTCATAAAGTAGCTGCAGCCCAAGTTGATTCTCCCACATTTTCGTAAGAGGTCTAAAGAGGTTGCATTATAATCCTGTCACCTTCAGACTGGCCAATCCCCCTCGTCAGAAAGCTTTGCATTCCCAGGTATATACGTAAGGTCAACTATTCCCTCATCCACGGTTGCTTTAAACCCGCAGGATTCGCAGGAAACACCATTTAAGTCAACGCATTTTGGAAAGGCCAGCCCGCATTCGGGACATGCCAGGATTTCATTCATTCCTGCAATTGGACTTCCAGTGCCTCCACTCGTCTGCAGCAGGTAAAATGTGTTGGGGAAGATGAAGAAATCCTGGAAAATAGCACCAAGTTTTATGAAAAAACGTGTTGGCAGGCGTCGCAGTAAGAAGTAATCTTCCAGCCCGGACGAAATCCTCTTCAGCTCCGTCAGCTTGTTTATCTTGAAAAGGTTTCTAATGAACCCTCTCCTCATTGCATAAGTCGGAGATGATGCAGGGTGAACCTCTGACATGTCCTCCCTGGAAAATGTTATTGTTGCGCTTGCCCCGCGATTTGAATGTTTCTCATAAAAGTGGTATTTCAAGTCGTCCACAAATGTTGATAGCGAAGGCTTTGGGCTTATTGAGATTATAAGGAATCCACCCGGTACAAGGACCCTTGAAATTTCATTCAAAACCCGGTCAGGCAACGACGCAAAATTGAATACTCTTATCATGACCACGGATGAAAAGGAACCATTGGCAAATGGAAGATGATACATATTGGATGCGACGTATTTCCCATCTTTCCTTACTGCACTTCTCATCGACTTTTTAAGAAAGGTCTTATTGATATCCGCAGCCACATATTCGTTAGAATTTCTCTGTACGATTTCGCTAAGCCGGCCATTTCCAGTTCCCAGTTCGAGCACTCTTCTTCTGTCAACGAGGTCGATCATATCAGAAAGGATACTCTTCTCCAGGAGATCGACCTTATCTCTCCCTTTCCAGAGCGACTCAAAGTCGAACTTTTCGAACAGGCTCACGACTTCCCGGCCTTCCAGGACAGAATTAGTGTTTTCCGGCACAGCAGTTTGAAGAAGTTTTTCCTTCTTAATTTAAGTTCCTACGTCAAAGTACCCTCATGTCCCTGATCATTGTCGAAGAGTGGAAATATACATAGATCAGTGGCATCTTGCGATTTTCAGGGAAAAAGGGCTGTCCTCTCACTGAGCGTTCGGCATCAACTTTTCCGTTGGTTCAATGTACAGTGTCGTACCCTGGTGCGACAGTTTGGCGAAACCGTCTCTTTCCAACAGGTTTGCAAGATCTTTGGGCTTCCTGAACCCAAAGGGTGCACAGAAGTCCCCCCCATATTTCTTGTGGAGAAAATTTGAGATGGACGCAAAATTGATCCGATCACCTACCTTGACAGGTGGGTTCCTGCTTCCGATATAGCTGACAAGGCTCGAAAGAAGTTCCGGTGGAATCTCAGCGTCCTTTTTAATCTGCCTGGGTTTCTTTGCAGTTTCTGTATCCTTGGGTTTACGCTCTGATAATGCGTTCTTTACTGGAGGTTCTGCAGTTTTTTGCTGTGTCGGAGGCATCTGATCGTTATGGTTTGCCGATTTTACCAGGTCATTGAGATTAGGCTGGAAAAAGATATCACTGTCTACGAACATAAATGAAATTCTTCGGATATTCTTGGATTCGGCAGTGGTCGCCTTGGTAATTGGGAAACGATCGTTTGTGACAATGTAGACTTTATTTCCCTTTTTCAGGTGGTGCTGTGCGATTTCCCAAATATAGTCGTCAGCAGATGAAGCTGCCGGAACCTGCATTACCTGACCGTTGCTCATCATCTTTTCGAAGCTGTCCTTGTCATCAATATTGTGTCTGAGGGTTGCGTCAGCTATCGCCAAAATTCGTGAGCCAGTGCCGTTAAGGATGTCCAGCGCCTTGATCACATTTCCCAGCATCGCACCCTTGCTTCCCTGGCTGTTTCCGTAGGCTACATTGTTTGCATCAACCAGGATTACAACCTGAGCTGGTTCTGGAGCCTTGGTCTGAACGTTTTCAATCGCCTGCGTTTTCTCGTTCTTCACAGTTTCCGGCACTGCGGCTTCAACTTTCTTCTCTTCTTTGCGTTTCTTCTTGAATTTCTCGAACATATGAACTCCGGAAAATAAACAGGAATCAGGTGATTGCAAATCCAAATGTCACGGCTCTGTCGTATTGGGAATTTCCGTTCCGGCAATAGTCGGCTTAATCAAACTCGTGACACTTTAAGGGCAAGCAGATATGGCAACACATGTCGCGCATACACCATCTTGCGCCGTTTATCCTCCTATTTGCAGCTATACGTGTGGGAACTATAAACATTTGTCTTTTTTATATTACCAAATTGTGCAAAATAACCGTAAAGCGAATCTGCATTACTCTATTGCACAATCCCTGGGAATGTCTAATGGAGAAAACATGTGAATGAGTTGTATGGAAATGTGTCCGAAAATAATAAAAAAAATATTGAACGGAGCACGCCCAGCAAGTAGGTGAAAAGAACCTGAGATCAGGTCCTGTTGGCTCTTCTTGCTCTCTTCAGTCTCCTGATCCTCTTCTTTCTCCACTTCCATCGCATTTTTCCGCGTTTCTTCCAGTCTCTTGAGCTTCTCTTCAACCAAGCACCTCATTGCTTGAAATCAGTGCAATTTGGATTGCAATTGATCTACCGGGTCTATTGTTGTACAATATTTATAACTTGATGCTTGTCCGACCATCAGTTGTCATTGCAGGAAAACCCGGCTCTCAGTTTTATATACGCACGTCGAATCACGAAACGGTGCATTTATCATGGTAGTAGATTCGACTCTAGCAGTAGCCGCTGGTATTGCCATTGCGGGGGGACTCATTGGTACAGGCATGGCCCAGCAGGGTATAGGAGCGGCAGGTATGGGAATTATTGCTGAGAAGCCTGAAAAGTTCGGACAGGTACTTTTTTTCTTCGTGATTCCGGAGACTTTGTGGATTATCGGCTTCATCCTGGGTATAGTTCTACTGCTCAACATCCTCTGAATATTGCATGACACTAGAGGAAATAGTCAGCGAAATAGAAGAGAACAGGAAGAACAACCTGTCCGCCCTCAATAGGGAACTTCAGGCAAAAGAGAAACTGATGGAAAAGAAGTTTCAGGAAGAGCTCAAATCTATAGAGGAAGAGTACCGAAAGAAATCCAGCCGCGAGCTCAAAAGTTTCGAGAATCGTGAGATTGATCTGGCAAAGCTAGAATCTTCCAGAATAATACAAGCAAGGAAATACGATCTCTTAAAGGATGGTCTGGCCAGGGTTTCAACTTCTTTTGCGGCCTTCACCTCAGACTCTTATTATCAGGAGTATCTGGCAAGAGGGGTTGAGAGAGCCAAGGGCAAGCTTGGGGCCATTGGGGAAATAAGGTGCAGGAAAGCTGATGTTGCAGCGATGAAGAAAATTGCCGGCAGTCAGGTCAGGATATCAGAAGGCAACATGTCTGGGGGGTTCCTGGCCACCTCTCCAAACGGGAAAATCGAGGTCGATTTTACGCTCGATTCGCTATTCAAAGACTCGATCGAGGAAATCGAAGCATTTCTTTCTTCAAAGATAGGTGAAAAGTAAGTTGGATCTTACTTACACAGGAAGTTTTGGCACGCTGAAAGCGAACTCCCTCTCTTTCGTTCCATATCAGAAGATGAAGGCAATGCTGGAAATGGATCTTGAAGGTCTTACATCCTCGCTGTCAGAATTCCCATATTCCGAGGATATCTCTGCCCTTTCCGGTACGCAGTCCGGTCACGATCTTCTTGAGATGGCGGTGAACAGAAGACTGGCAAAAAGAAATTTTCTTGTAATGAGAAGCGCACCCGGGCAGGTACTTGATTTCATCCAGTTTTATCTCTCGAAGTGGGACATCGATAACCTGAAGAGCATAATTTCATCAAAACTGGTGGGGCTCGAACAGTCGGTGTCAGATACCTTCCTTCTCAGTTTCAGGGATGTGCCAATGGGTGTCTTTGGTGGCATGATCCCTCATGAAGTATACAGATCAATCATCCAGGCCGGGTCTCTTGAACAAATTATAGAATCGGCATCTTCCTACCACGCCGGGAGATTATTCCTTTCCCAGCTTGAAATCTACAAGAAACATAAGGATGTATCCATGTTCTTTTCTGCGGTGGACTCAAGTTTCAACAATAAACTGATTACAATGCTCAAGTTCTTTAGGGGTGACGAGTGGATCGTAAGAAGATATTTCAATGAACTGATGTCCGCCCGCAATATAGACGTGGTACTGAAGGCACGAACCCTTGGGCTCAAGTTTGAAGCGCTCAAGGGAAGCTTTGCAGAGACCACCGTGATGGGAGAAGACAAACTTTTCCAGATTTACTCCAGCACCGAACAGGACTTGATCCAGAACATAGGCAGTGCCTTCGGCATCAGGATGCCAGACGGTTACGAATACGATGCGGATCTGTCTCTTGCTCTCTGGTACGGGATCAGGAACAAGTATCTTCAAATAATGTCTTCAACCGCATCTTCGCTGAATTTCATCATGTGGTTCCTGATTAAGTCTGAAGCGGAAAGGGAAAAGTTAAGAGGCATTATCAACGGAAAGAGATATTCCCTTGACAGGAAAAGGATAATTGCACTCACCGGGCTTGCGGAGTGAAGGAGATGAAACTGAAGGGTATAGCATTCATTGGCGAACAGGAAATGGCCAAGGGATTCCGCCTTGTGGGAATCGAACAGACATTTTCGCTCACCGCCGAAAGGGGGGCGGCAAAGCTCGCAGAACTCTTCGAAAGCAACAGTTTTTCAGTCATAATGGTGTCGGATTCCATCAGGAGATATATTGATCGGAGGTTCCTTTCCAAGCTTGACATAACTACTGAACCCCTGGTTGTGTTTCTGCCATTCACGGGGGAAAGCGATCAGGAATCGATAGAGTCGCTTGCGAAAAGAGTACTGGGCGTAGACATAGGAGGTGTTAGCATTGGGAACAATAGTTAAGGTTTCTGGGCCAGTTGTGGTGGCCACGGCCGTGGAAAACGCAAAGATGTATGATGTAGTGAGAGTGAGTGACCTGGGTCTTGTTGGGGAAATAATAAAACTCTCCGCTGACAACGCAACAATCCAGGTTTATGAGGATACCAGCGGAATTAGACCGGGAGATAAAGTTGAGAATACCGGAAGGCCGTTGTCCGTGGAACTGGGGCCTGGCCTGTTGAAGTCAATATACGATGGTATCCAGAGGCCACTTGACGTAATAAGGGAAAAGAGTGGAGATTTCATACGGAGGGGACTGACTGCCCCCCCGCTGGACACAACCAAGAAGTGGGAATTCAAGGCAACCGCAAGGACAGGCGATACCGTCTCGACGGGCGACATTATTGGGGAAGTGCAGGAAACCGCACTGATCAACCACAAGATAATGATCCCGGAAGGGGCGCAGGGAAAGTTGGAGAAACTTAAGTCCGGCACTTACACTGTGGAGGAAGAAATCGGCAGTGTGAAGACCCCCAACGGTTCCGTAAAGCTTTACCTTCGACAATACTGGCCCGTCAGGAATATCCGGCCGGTCAACAGGAAACTGCCCCCTTCGGAACCGCTTGTCACTGGGCAGAGGGTAATCGACACGTTCTTTCCGGTAGCAAAGGGCGGGACTGTTGCAGTCCCGGGACCATTCGGCAGCGGAAAGACTGTGGTACAGCACCAGCTGTCGAAATGGGCTGACAGCGACATTGTGGTCTACGTTGGCTGCGGCGAGAGGGGAAACGAGATGACCGAAATTCTCACCACTTTCCCGGAACTTCTTGACCCGAGGAGCGGAAAACCCCTGATGGAAAGGACGGTACTTATCGCAAACACATCGAACATGCCGGTCGCTGCAAGGGAAGCCTCAATTTACACAGGCATCAGCATAGCTGAATATTACAGGGACATGGGATACAACATTGCCCTAATGGCAGACAGTACTTCCAGGTGGGCAGAGGCCCTCAGGGAAATATCGGGAAGGCTGGAAG
>JAJYPW010000136.1 GCA_021795055.1 Thermoplasmata archaeon | reverse complement strand
CCAGAAGAAAAGATGCAAAAAAGGATATCAACATCATTATGACGATTAATGCAATCGCAATGTTGACGTTTCGTTCGTGCTTCCAACTAAACCCATTTCTGCCCTTATAAATCATCCATATTCCGATAAGTATGAGGATATCACCGAAATACTGGATATAGGGTATCCACGCAAGGAAAACCGCGATGGCAAAAAGCAGAAAACCAGTGCTTGTATGCTCCCTATCAGCTTTTCTGGCCTTGTAATAAAAATGCGAATCGTCACTTAACTCAGGCTTTGACTCCTGTGCCATTGCCTTATTTAGTATTTGGATATATTTATTATTTTCCGGATGATTTTAACAGCTTCATGCTGAATTCTCAAATGCAGTTCGTTTGAGAGGCTCATGTTGCCATACCAGAGAAGCTTATTTTCTGGCATTCAAAAGATTAATCAGCAATACCGCATACTTCTCTCTTCCAATGGGAATGCTGCAGCTTCACCGGAGTATCAAGATCATAGGCGCGATCAGGTTCATTGGCGGTTTTGCCAGATTCCCGTTGATGACGCTTGTGACCCTCTATTACTATTACATCTTTGATCTCTCGTATCTGGAAATCGGCATCGTTTTCACCCTTCAGGCGGCATTCTCGGTGCCTGCAAATCTCTATGGCGGTTACTTCGCAGACAGGATAGGAAGAAGGCGCATGATTCTGCTTTCGGCAACCCTTGTCTTCCTGGCTTCTCTTGCCCTGTTCTTCATTTCGTACCTCAATCTCTCGGTAATCCTTTTCATCACTGCATATATTGCCATTGGAATTGGCTCGTCTGTACAGAGGCCTGCGGTCAGCAGCGCAATAACTGATCTCAGCAGCGAATCCGATAGGGTGGCTGCGTTCAGCCTCAGCAGAATCACCTCGAATGCAGGCATTGGGGTGGGGCTCATAGTTGCCGGCTTATCCTGGGGGATCGATCCGGCAATATTCTTCCTTGTGAATGTTGCAGGCGCTGCTCTGGAAACCTTGCTTTTCCTGTTTTTCGTGCCTGAATCATTTGCTTTCAAGGAAAAAACCCAAAAGGAAAAGCAGGTGATCTATTCAAGGGACAGGTTCCTGTTGATCATCTCCTCCTATCTCGCCATTTCCATTCTTTTCTCCCAGCAGTGGCTCAACTCCATCTTTCCACTTTACATCACCGGCCATGACGGTCTCACTGTCTTTGATGTGACCCTCATGTACAGTTTCAACACCGCAGTGATTGTCATCTTCCAGCCGGCAGCTAACCGTTTCCTGGAAAGGATCGGCGAGATGCAGGCATTCGTGATTGGAACCGTGCTTTTTGCATCCGGATACATATTTTTCGGCCTGACTTCCTCTCTCGTAGTGCTTTTTGCCGTGGTTTTCGTCATTTCAATAGGCGAGGATCTTGTGCTGATGATACCGCAGATTATTGTGTCCAGGATCGCTCCAATGAACAGGAGGGGCGAGTATTTCGGGACGAATTCTGCCCTGCTCAGCGTTTCATTCTCCCTGTCCCCGATTATCGGCACATCCCTGCTCTACATATTCATCACCAACCAGCAGTGGGCCTGGTACGTCATCTCCATAGTCTGCTTCATCACCCTTCTCTTCTCCCCCTATGTGGCAAGGAGGCTGAAGGAAAACCTGGTTCCTGTGGAAAATCCTGCCGTGGCAGATACCAACTGACCGAAAACGCTACGGGCCCGGGGGGATTTGAACCCCCGATCACCGACTTAGAAGGACGGTGCCTTATCCAAACTAGGCCACGGACCCAGCTTGAGTGAATTCACGAACATATTTTAAACCTTATCAGATGGAAGGGACGTGAAGTACAGCGTCCGGATTTCCTTTCCCCATTCAGAGGCTGATGTGGCCGAGATCCTGTCTCCGGAAATCAAGCGCGATTCAGACAGGGCAGCAGTGTGGATGGAGTCCGATGATCAGAACTTCCATATTTATATAGACGCCATGGATAATGCGGCATTGAAATCCGCACTTGGCGGGATAACCAGGCTGCTAGTGCTGATATCAAGGTTCATGGAGGAATGACGATTGGAAAACAACATCAGTAACTCGGTTCAAAATCAGTTGAGACAGATGCAGCAGTTCGAGGTCCAGCTGGAGGATACGGCATCACAGAAATACCAGCTTGAGATGAAGTCAAGGGAGATTGACAAGACACTTGAGGAGCTGGAAGGACTTGGTGATTCCCCGGCACTCTACAAGATCGTCGGGAATATCCTCTATAAGGTGGAAAACAAGTCAAAGCTTGTCGATGATCTCAAGGAGCAGAAGGAACTCAGCCAGATCAGGATAAAGACCCTTGAGAGGCAGCAGAAGACCCTTGAGGAAAAACTCAACGAGCTTGACCAGAGCATGAAGAAAAGCTACGAGGAAATGAAAAAACGAACCCCACAGTAAACAGAAAGGTGCCGATAGAAAGCGCAGGCATCTCCGGCTTTCTGATGCCCATAGAAATTGCTGGCTTGCGGGATGGCAGGTTTGATTCTTTCAGCGTGAATGCCTGGGTTTCTGTACCCCCAGATGTGGGGAGTGCCAGCTTCGGAACGCTGAAGGATTCGGCAGTCAGGTTCTTCTCCGGCGCGGTCTCCCTCGATATGATATACAGGAAAATGAATGACTGGGCTTCCCACGTCCTTTCTGCTGCAAAGTCCGGTTCCTGCCGCCTCGAACTCTCATCGAGGTACGTCCAGACTATCAACGGGAATGGGGAAAGGGATCTGGATTATATCGACGTTTCCTTCGCTGTTTTGAGGTCCGGAGAGGCGGGAACAAAATACATCATGAGCGTTGCGGTCAGCGGCTTCAATGCATGTCCATGCACGATGAGTCATACCTCGCAGATT
>JAJYPW010000012.1 GCA_021795055.1 Thermoplasmata archaeon | reverse complement strand
GTGTTCTGAGCTCCTCGGGGTCACCACGACCTCCTTTCCCTTCAACAGACTCCCGTCGATTACCTTGAGGGTGTTGGCGTCGATCACCATCGGGACCCTGCACTCCCGGATAGTACTTTCAGCAGCTTCCCTGTCGAATCCTTCCTTCCCCATCCCTGGACCTATGAGAAGGCAATGCGATCTGTTGATTTCGTCAATGCTTCCTCTGTCGAACTCATTCAGCATCAGTTCCGGAGAATAGCCGTAAAAGGCCATTATCCTGTCTTTCGGGAGATATACTTTGACGAGATCCACACCTGTCCTGAGCGCAGAGAGTGAAGTCATGACGCCTGCACCAAAGGACTCCCATCCGGCAACTACAGACACAATTCCGTTCATTCCCTTGTGGGAAGCCGCTTCCGGGATTGGATAGAAGATGAAGTCGCCGGGCCCGGAGTTGGAAAAGCAATCGTCAGGTATTCCAACATCAGCTATTCTTATTATTCCGGAGTTTCTCGGGGTCATACCCTTCTTCCTGCCAGTGAAAGTTACAGTTACTGACGGCTTCACCGCCTCCCTGGTTCCGAGCCCGGTCGGTATGTCCACAGAAAGGATTTCCTTTCCCGATTCGTTCATTATCCTGACGGCGGTGAGTGCAGGCTCTCGAAGCGATCTCTTTGACCCTGTGCCGAGCAAGGCATCCACGATATAATCGGCCTTCGCGCCTTCCCTTTCTGCATCTTCAAAAGGAGCCATTCTTCCATGATATTTCTCCAGGGCATTTGCTGCAAGTTCCGTCTTAACCTTTCCGTCCCCGGAGGCTATGATCACGGTCGTCTCGTATTCGCCCGAAAGGAATCCCGCCGCGGTTATTCCGTCTCCACCATTGTTGCCGCTCCCGCACAGAAAAAGGATCCTGGATCCCTTCCTAACCGTTTTTCTTATCTCCTCTGCAACCGCACGGCCTGCCCTCTCCATGAGCGCATCAATCCCTCCATGGAAGGCGGCGTAATTGACCTCAGCCCGCCGGATGGTTGAAAAATCCAGCATCTACTTCAACACCTTTCCGGTGGCCTGCTTCCAAAGTATCAGGTCCAGTATGCCAGGCTCAAGGGCGAGTTTCATGGACATGTCCACGAACTTTTCCTCTATTTCAAGGTACCTTTTTGCGGTCAAGCTCCTGGGAATTTTTATGTTCATGGCTGAACCCAGGTACCTGAGTATATGCTTGTCAAGAATAGCGAAATCGAAAACACCTACGTTCCTGAGGAAATGGGACGCCTCCTTGTAACCTATTCCGTATACTTCGCGCACGAGATACTCCCTGGCCTCGGCAGGGTTTGCGCTGTTCACGATATCCGGAAGTTCGTCCACTATCCATCGAGAGTTGTAAATATAGGTGCTGCGGGTATTGTAAAAACGGTACCTGGCCAGCTTGAGGGCGTTCCTCAGATCCATCTGGTCGTACGTAAGGAATGCCTGCATTCCGAGGGTTTCCTGCATGCGTATGCCCAGTTCAGCCGAGGTGTTGGCTGCCAGAATGCAGAAGCAAAGTTCAAAAAAAAGCTGTTCCTTGCCTGCTGATTTAAGGTTCCTGAAATCTTGTGCCCTTTCAGTAATGTCGTCGGAAAGAAGGATATTGAATCCCTTTTCTTCCCCGACGTTCTCCATATGTTTTTACTTGAATACCTGGTAGCACTTCAGGGCTTTCGTGTACCTGTTATGCACATCGCTCCAGCTCACGTTCTTCATGAAGGCGTCAAGATATCCAGCCCTCTTTGGCCCGAAGTCAACGTAGTAGGCATGCTCATATACATCCAGGGCAAGGAGCACAATCGCATTCCATATCCCGTTTGTATTGTGCACATCAGCACCGATATTCCTCAGCTTTCCGGTATTCAGGTCGAACACAAGCAGTGACCATCCCCTGAAGGCCGTGCCTGTAGCCTTGAAATCCTCCACCCACTTCTCGTAACTTCCAAAATCCTTTTCGATTGCCTTCTTCAGGTCTTCGGGCACAGAACTTTTCTGGTTCTTGAGATTCTCGAAATACAGCTCGTGAAGCAGAGAGCCGTCATAGTTGAAAGTTTCTTCAAGCTTCAGCTCCCTGAACTCGCTGTAGTTCTGATTGGCCTTGGATCTGTCCGCAGACTGGAGTTTTTCCCATATCTCGTTCAGCTTGTTCACGTATCCCTTGTAATGAGTCTCAAAATGGTAATCGATCTGCTGTGAAGAGATCCCTTCGAGCCCGCTGGGTTTTAGCTTATCCTTGTGTTCCCACTTTTCAGCCAATTTTTCACCTTTGTTCGAATTGACACCGGGTTTAAAAATTTATTTGAAAATAGCCATTGAACTTTAGAACGCGGGGAATGTTACTCTTTCCAGAAACTATCCAGGGCAAGGATATGATCGGCCCTTATTCCCCTGGAAGAACCCTTCATTGATCCAAGCCAGTCCTCCAGGCTCTCGTCGTCCGCAGTTCTTGATCTTGAAATCTGGTACTGGCAGTCCGGGCAGGTGAACCCTGTGAAAATAATGGTTCCGCATACGATGCAATGTTTCTTTACCGCCATCGTAACACCATACACTGAGTAAATAAGTCTTTTTCAATAACTAAAAATGAGTAGCATCGGGTTTATTAACAATTCCAAAGAGCTTAAGAACCCCGAAGAAGGGAAATTGCATTTCAATTTATTTCAGGCTACAATATAGATATAATCTTGCCTGAACGTTCCTGGAAACCATGGGGAGACCTGAGGGTGAGGGTCACTCATCCCTGTACATTGTGTCCGTGTCTTCCCCACCAGAGAATACTAGAGACATCTGCGAATAAATATCCTCGAAGCCTTCGGCATTCACGGACGAGGTTGGAAATATCCTGGTCATCAATCCAGATTCCCTGAACGATTTTACCATCTCAAGATAGAAGTTCTTCACCATTTTCTGCTTCTCCTCGACGAATGCATCATAGAGGATCTCCGGGTCGTTTTCCCAGCTCATTATCCTGTCCATTTGATCACTGGAGATGAGATCGGACTTGTTCAGCACAAAAAGCATCGGCCTGAAAAACCTGAAGAATACGGAACCGAATAGCATTTTCTGGGAGATGAATCCGGAAGGCGTGGAACCCACGACCGCATCGGCAAGGAAGCAGATCATCCCCCTGTCACCTGCGAGAGAATCAACCAGCATAGGGCTGCCCTGCCTGAAGCTGAATAACTCAACCTGGCCCGGGGTGTCGAATATCACGTAGTGATCGGAAAGTTCCTCCAGCTGGGAGATGATGGATTCAGTATGGTCGAGTATCAGGTCTGCTGCAACTACCTGCGCACCGTTAGGTCCAAGGCCATATTCATTCATCACGGCATAAAGGGAGATCTCATCCCTCATGTCTATGTCAGGGGTGTATGGGGAATATTCCACTCCGGGGTCAAGGTTCACGATTGCCGACTCGTATTGCTGGCTCTGAAGCCAGTTATTGAGGGTATTGCAGAATGTCGATTTTCCTGTGCCGGCCGGGCCGGTTACAAAGAGTCCTCCCCGCATTTCAGACCTCCAGTGTTCTCAATTCAGGTTCAGCCACATCTGTGCCGAAGGTGTCATCTATCGTTCTCTTGATGTTGTAAATCCTTGCCTTCAGGTAATCAGGCACCCTGTACTGTTCGGCTATCTTTATGGTCTCGTCAAGGTATTTCACTATTCCACCTTTGTGGACAGTGAGATTGATCTTATCGGAGCCGCACTTGATGCACTTTCCCGATAGCGGTATCCTCCTGAATTTCTTGTTGCACTTTGTGCACCTGAATGTCTGTGAAAAAAAACCGCGGAAATTACCGTAAATATCCGGCAGGAAATGTGAATTCAGCACCCTGGCAGCCACATCATCCATGTCCACTGCCCTAATGATCCCTGCAAGGTTCAGCTGGCGCTCAATCTTTTCCTCCATGGTGCCGATGGTCTTGTAGGAAGACACCATCACTCCAGAGTTCAGATCTCTTGTAAGGTTGGTGAACCCGAGTCCTGCGTAACTTCCGGTTTTCTCTATCATCAGCTTGAGAGGCATCATCATCTTCTCTATTTCGGAAGGGCTTGATCCTCTTTCTGCTGCCTGGTAAAACTCAAGAGGATATTCCCAGAGGGTATCAACGTTGAGCACTTCCTTGTCCACTTCCTCCGGGCTGAGGAACTCGGTGAGCACAAGAGGCGCGTCCATCAGTCCCCCGGTGGTGGCCGGCAGGAATTCCCTGGAGAAATTCACGAGCCCGTCCAGCATCAGCATCAGGCTGTCCTCGTCACCGTCGCAATTTCTCCTTTTTGCAGCATGGAAAAGCGGATGCGCATAAGCGCCGGAAGCCCTGGTGAATCCTATAATCCTGCCTGCAATGCCTCCGGACGTATGGGGCGCAAGGCCTATTATCGATTTCCCGATAAGATCTTCCCTTGTTTTGCACGAATAAAAGGGGGAAAGCTTGTAGTATCTGCTGAGGAGGTCATCCATCAGGTTCGATACCTTAAGAAGGTAGTCCCCCGCATCATATGGGATTATGACGTCCTGCGGGTATATCTCATTCAGTTTTCCCGGAACATAGCCAAGTTCAAATGCCATCTTATCTGACATGCCTATTTCGGCAGGCACAAAGTGCGTAAGAGGCAGGTCGGACACGTCGTATCTGCACGTGCCGTCTTTGTTAACGGAAACGTCGTTCTTTGCCCTGAGGATACCCTTCTCAAGAGGTTCGCAAGCTTTCCTGCTTGACATGAGCTTCTTGACGCCTTTCAGGAGCTTCACGTCTTTTAAGGTGATGCCTACCCTGTCTTCAGCCGCTTTTATAATCTCGGAAATGTTCACGTTGACCGTATTTTTTCTTTCTGATTTGGCAGTCCTGCCACCGCATTTTTCGCACAGAGGGGTTATAGTTATGTTTCCGCAATTGACGCAGGCCCTGGGCAATGCCTCCGATATATAGTCCCCGTTTGAGGACAGATTTGCTTCGCCAATGGACCGCCTGGAAGTGCCGAAATCCTCTACGGGAAAGAGAACGTGAACAAGGGGCTTCATCTTCCTGGCCCCAGCCTTTTCCGGCCTGCCCATCCTTGCACCTATCCGTGTTGGAGACTTTGGTACAATCTTCAAGCCTGACAGATGTTCAAGCGTTTCAATCATATCGCCTGAATCCACTGGTTCCCCAAGTGAAACCGGGGAAGAGCCCTCAAATGTTATGCCAAGGGTAGAGGCCATCGGAAAATACTCCTTAATGGCGACATGTCCAGCTTCCAGCGAAAACTGGATTCCAAGCGATTTCAGTATCCGCAGGGTCTCGCCGTCGGCGGGAAAACGCAGCTCATCCCCTTCCAGGGATCCGGTGAGCACTGCCTTCCTCAGGTTCAGCAGCCCATCGAAATCAAGATCATGCCAGAAGTAATCGAACTGTGGGTGGAGGGGTGCCCCGTATTTTTTCGAGATCATGACCGCCTCAAACTGATCGGGATCGGTTTCAGCGTATTTCGAGCAGTCAAATTTTTCCATGCATAGCTTCAGCCACCACTCCCTGCAGAAGGAGGGTTTCTCCAGCTTATGATTGTTCTCCAGAAACTCGCCATACCCGATGAGGATCTCACCTATGTCGGTGATTTCCGTCACCTGATTCTTGACAGATCTGGCAGTTTCGGCATCATTAACCCTGAGATGCCTGCCGTCAGAAAGCATGACCATGGGGCCGTCAATGGTCTCGCAGGGCGTCACAGCGGCTGCTTTACCCGGAAGTTCAATCTTGATCTGTGAACCCACCGCAATAAATCCGTCGAGCAGCTCCATTGTTGCGGGATTTATACCTGCCGCAGCAAGGCCAGTAAGCCGGCTTCTTCCGTACCTGAGCCTGAAACCTCCCGGCCTGCCAGGGTGGCTGAAGACCGGTCTTCCCGCAATTATATCCTTAAGGAACTTGTCATCCTTCTTCTCGGTGCCAACAGTTTTGCTCGATCCGGATATTCTTTCAAGGAAAGCCCACTCGTTAAGGTTAAACTTCGAAGTGTACTTAAGCACCTTTTTTGATTTCTGTATCAATCCCTCGCAGAGCACAAGGCACATGCCCCCCCTGATCTTGTTGGTGGTGATTCTTTCCATATCCCTGTGTCCTGAAATCTCCTCGTCCTCGCTCCCCTCACCATCAATCATCACCGGCGCGTTTGAGACAACAAGCCTGATCTCCTCATCCGAGGGGAGGTATTGCAAATGTTTCAGCCTGTTATAACTCTGGACCTCTTCCATGTTCCTTTCAATCTCATCTTCAGTTGCATTGTATTCACCGATTCCAAGGTCACGCCTGACTATGTCAGCTATCAGAACGCTCAATGCCTGAGCGGTTCCTCCCGCACTCCTTATGGGTCCTGAATAAACAACTGCGACGTATTCCTTGCCGGAGTCGTCACGAATATCCACCGACCTGATCCCTTCGAGAGGGGCAACAAGTATGCCCTCGGTGAGTATTGCGAGCCCGACCCTGACTGCAATATCCAGGGCCTTGCGCCTGTCCTTCCATGGATTTAGTTTAGCGACTTCCTTGGAAGCCCCGATTGCGACCTCCTCCCTGCTCAGGTCTGCAGGCATCTTCCTCATAATATCGGCCAGTCCGTCAACTTCCAGAAGCGCCTCTATCCGGGCTGCCATATCAGATGCGAGAGGGACTTCCACCCTGTCAGTTACGTCCTTCCCAAGCTTTCTTGCATCAGACGCTACGGAATATACCCGACTGATGTCGGAAGAGAGTTTATTCCTGTACTCAGCCAGTTTCCCGGTGGTCAGCCTCTCAATTTCCATTTTTCCAGGGTTCACTTGAAAAGTTCGGTCAGGAAGAGTTTATCGAAAAGTGACGCCTTGATCTTAATTTTCTTCTCCATGTACGCGGCCATGGGATCGATCTGCCTGGCTATTATCTTGTTGAACGTATCCGAGTCCACGGAAATTTCGATATCTGAAGCTTGGTTTCCCGGAACGATATCTCCGACCTTTCCTTCGGCTATCTGGAAATTATAGGATTCCTTACCGTCAAATATTACCAGGAAGCTTCTCCTCACGGTGCTGAGCTTCTTGGCAAACTTCTCGTCGTTCTTGACTCTTTCATTTACCCTGTTTTTCAATTCTTCCAAAACTTCCTTCATTTGGACTCCCCAGCTTTTTCGGCTGCCTTTAAGACCAGATATTCGTGGACCCTTGATGGATTTAACGGTCTGGATTTGAATTCGCTATGGTACTGCGTGGCAATAAAGTTTTCCCTATCAGCGAGCTCAAGAATTTCCATCCTGATCCCCTCCCTGTCCTTGCCTGAAAAATGCAAACCGGCTTTTTCGAACGCATCTATGTATTTCGGGTTCACTTCGTACCTGTGCCTGTGCCTCTCCGTGATCTCGGGCTGGCCGTATATTTCCCAGGCCTTGGTGTCTCTTTCAATCACGACCGGGAGCGAGCCCAGCCTCATTGTTCCTCCCATTTCCTTCACCTGGTGCTGCTCAGGTAGGAGGTCTATAACGGGATGACTTGTACCAGGATCAAATTCCGTGCTGTTCGCATCCTTGAACCCGAGCACATTCCTTGCAAACTCGATTACCGCTGTCTGGAAGCCAAGGCATATTCCGAGGAAAGGAATCCGGTTCTCCCTGGCATATCGTATTGCAGCGATCTTGCCCTCTACGCCCCTGTAGCCAAATCCCCCGGGGATAAGAATGCCGTCTATTCCTGCGAGATCGGACTGGTCGATCTTCAGCCTGTCGGAGCTTATCCAGCGAAGCCTTACCTCGATGCCGTGTTTACCGGTCACATGGGTGAACGCTTCCTTGTGGCTGATGTATGCGTCGGTGAGTTCGATGTACTTCCCAACCAGACCGATATTGACCGACTTCCCTGGATGAACGATGTTTTCCCTGTAATCCTTCCACCTGTCCTCGAACTTCAACCCTGCGATACCCAGCCTGCCGAATATGTAGTCCAGGACACCCTGCGATCTCATGATCTCCGGAAGCAGATAGGGGCTTTTCACGTCACTCACGCTGATTATGCCGCTCTCAGGAACGTCAGTGAAAAGCGAGATTTTCCTCCTGGATTCAGCAGTGAGGGTTCCCTTCAGGCGCGCGAAAAGCAGGTCTGGCTGGATGCCGATGCTCCTCAGTTGGCTTACACTGTGCTGGGTAGGTTTGGTTTTCTGCTCCATCGAATCCCCGATTTCCGGGATTAATGTCACGTGGGCGAAAATAAAATGGTCACCGTCCCGGCGCATCTGCCTCAGTGCCTCCAGGAACGGCATTGACTCAATGTCTCCAACGGTGCCACCCACCTCAATGAGCACGACATCCGAATTTGATTTCCTGGAAACATCCCTGAGCCAGTTCTTGATCTCGTTGGTAATGTGGGGAATTATCTGGACTGTGCTGCCCAGATAGTCGCCCTTTCTCTCCTTTTCAATTACGCTCTTGTATATTTTGCCGGTGGTTATGTTGTTGCTGCCTGTCAGGCTTACGCCCATGAATCTCTCATAATTGCCCAGATCCAGATCCACCTCGCTTCCGTCATCCAGCACGAAAACCTCCCCATGCTGGTAAGGATTCATCGTTCCAGCGTCGTAATTGAGATATGGGTCTATCTTGACCGCGCTGACACGCAAACCGGAATTCACGAGAAGATGCGACAGGCTCGAAGTTATTGTGCCCTTTCCGAGACCGGATATTACCCCCCCGGTTATTGCAATGAACTGCATCCTGGATAAGCCCGATTGATTTAATTAACTTTCTTTGACCGTGGAATAATGCATGCAGAACGTGATTTTCAGGCGTTTGGCAGATATATGCTGTGGGAAACTACAGAAGTCAGGCAGGTTGCAATATCGCCCGTCATTCGGGGTCAGTGACGCTTTCCAGAATAAGCATGCGCTTATTTTCCTCCTGCGTCTTCTGCAGGAATCGCGGACTGCTCTTCAGCAGGAGCCCTTGCAAATACAACATTCCTCATCAGGAGGGTGAAAATGACAGACACGCCCAGGAACACCATTCCAAAAAGGTAAACATAATTGAATGCAGTTGCAGTGGGTACCGAAAGAACTGTTCCTCCTATGGGAAATGTGGCTGAATACGTTGTCTCAATTACCCCGGCAATTGCGACAGCTATTGCCGTCCCTATGTTCCTGAATACAACGTTCATGCCGGTTGATGCTCCCGTTTCCCCTGGAGGGGATGAGACTATCAGAATGTTGATCACGCCAACGAACATGAACGACATGCCGACCCCGAGCAAAACAACATCCTCAAGAACATCCAGTTCCGTCCCTCTGTGAAAGTAAAGCATCAGGAAAGAACTGAAAAGTAAGACAGTGGAGATCAGTATTGTGATCTTTGGTCCGTAGTGCCTGGTTACCACAGCCGACAGTGGTGCAAATCCCATGGACACCAGAGCCATGGGAAGCATCAGCCAGCCGGACAGTACGACTGACATCCCAAAACCATATGGAACCGGGTCCTGCAGCAGCTGGGGAATAGTATAGAACAGGAAGAACATGCCGGAAAGAGCGAAAAGTCCAGTAAAATTTGAGAGAAACACGTTTCTGACGGCGAGCAGTTTCATGCTTATGAAAGGTTGATCAAACTTCATCTCCACCATTATGAAGAGCAGTATCAGGACAACTGAAAGCACAAAAATGGTGATAACTGCAAACGAGGTCCAACCCAGATATTCGCCCTCTGAAAGCCCTAAGATAAGCAGCAGCACTCCTGAGGAAAGCAGCAGGACCCCGGCGTAATCGATTCTCTCGGACAGCCTTGCGGATGAATCCCTGAGGAAAATCAGGGAAAGCACAGTCAGGGCAATTGCAACCGGTATGGCTGAATGATACGACCACTGCCAGCCATAATTCTGCGTTATCCAGGAACCAAGCACAAGCCCCAGGGCTGCACCCCCCATGAAAGTCGAGCTCACAATTCCCTGTGCAAGAGGCAGTTCCTCCTTTGGAATCTGGTCATTGAGCAATGCGAACGCAACAGGAAACATTCCCATGCCAAGTCCCTGGACCGCCCGCACCGCGACAAATTCGGCCAGATTCTGCGCAAATCCGCCGAATGAAACTGAAACGGTGTACACGAAAGCGATGATTACGAAAATGCGCTTCTTTCCATAGATGTCTGCAAGCCTGCCGAATATGGCGGCAGCAATTGTCCCGGAAATGACGTATGCAGTGATTACCCAGGAAAGGTAATCGTAATTCGTGCTGAAATCCACCTCAAGCACCGGAATTGCAGGAATAACCATTGTTTCAACGTACATTATCAGGATGCCCATGAACGCCATGATAGCTATGGTCAGTCCCGCGTGCCTTGAGTATGAATACATGACCTGAAAAAGCGAGGGCTCATCGGTATAATAACCTATTGTGTTATAGCTATTCAATAATAGCGGTTAAAATGTGGCGGGATCAGTCAACTTCTGATAATATGGCTGGTGCCATCTCTCCCTTGCGATAGCGGTAGAATGAGGACAGTGCCATCGAGAGCACCATCAACGATCCGCCTGCAACGGTGAACACTGATAAGACCTCGTTGCCGATTACCACCGAAGAAATAGCTGCAAATACGGGTTCAGCCACGAATATTATTCCGGCGAAGCCCGGGTCAATGAACCTCAGGGCCATGTTCTGGGCGTACATGGCAAAACTTCCTGCCAGAATAGCAGTGAAGACCAGTGTGAAGACAAGGTAATAGTTGAACGCAATGAACTCGCCCGGATATAACGGAATTGCAGCAAAGGAAAATATTGAAACAAACAGGAGCGTATAGAACGTGAATGGCCAGATATCCGTTCGAGGGGAATATCTGGAAACATATGCAATCTGGAGTGCAAAGGCGACTGCGCAGATCACCGTCAGTATATTCCCTATTTGAATGTTCAGTTCATTGAGAGCAAAGGCGGACATCACTATCAACCCTGACAGAGAAAGAAAGGAAAACGCGACATCGTAACCGCTGACCTTCATCCGAAGGTACACGACGGAAAAGAACGGGATGAGAACAACATATAGGCCGGTTATTATGCCGGAATCTGCAGCAGACGTGAAAACCAGTCCTACGGTCTGGAAAAAATATCCCATGAAAAGCAGGAGCCCGGAAAAGAACCCCGCGACAATATTACCGCGTTTGCGCAATCCTCCATGCTTCAATACAAGCGGCAGCAGGAATGCGGCGGAGACCATGAACCGTATGGCCAGGAAAATAACCGGTGTAGTGAAATTCATCGATTCCTTGATGAGGGGGAAGGTTACCCCCCAGAACACGGTGACAAGGAGGAGCATCAGTACGTATGGTACTTTGCTTATCTCTTTACCAGCAGGTATTTCACGATCTCCGGATTCCTTGCTATTATTGATAGAACCACCCTCGACGGATAATCTATATCGCCAACCCTGTTTATGACTGAGGTAATTTCCGGGGTGGAAATGATACTGTAGAGCCTTTCAAAAGTATTATCCGACAATGAGGAAAATAACTTCTGGACCAAACCATCAAACCACAGTTCAAGGCCAAGTTTCTTCTTCCACAATCTCTGGTACGCAGAAAGTCTACGCCTGTCGACTCTGTCTTGCTCTATTGCGTCTGCTATAACCCCGGCACCGCACTCAGACGACACTATTCCCGTGTAAATCCCCCCTCCGCTCAGTGGCTTGACTATCCCTGCAGCGTCTCCTACAAGTATGCTCCTATCGCTGTAGGTACGCCTGAGGTACGAGATTGGAATTGCGCCGCCGTTAATTCCCAGTACCTTATCCTTTCCGAACCTGGCGTTGAGATTGTCAAAAAATTTCTTTGCAGTAGGGTAAAGGGAACCCGTCCCGATCTTGGTCGTATCGCCAGCCGGAGTGGCCCAACCAAAGAATCCTCCGGATGTGCCCGACCCGAGATATACCTCCACACTGTCCTGGTCGGGAAGCTCGTATGCCGCATCCACCTGGTACGCAGAGACTATTCTCCTCGGCCTGTTTCCGTAAATGTCGCGCCTCACCCTGCTGTTGACGCCGTCTGCGCCCACGACGACCCTGGCCCTCTCTTCGACAAGATTTCCGGATTTCCTGTACCTGACCTCAACGCATTCTCCGCTTTCCCGAACGCCAATTACCTTTGAGTCTATGCTGAAATCTGAGCCCGCATCAATTGCCATGCCGGCAACGTCCTTGTCAAAGCGATCCCTGTCCATCACGATTGTCTTTTCCGCCTTCCTGATATGTGTGCTCTCACCGTTGGGAAAAACGATGCGCGCTCCATTGACCTTGTTGACGCCGGCTTTGGTGTGAACATACTTCATGACGCGCTCAGAAACCAGTCCAGTGCACTCCACAGGCTTGCCCACTTCCCTGTGCTCTTCAAGGATTAGCGCGTCAAGGCCACGCTTCGAGAGATCATAGCCCATGTACGAGCCAGAAGGCCCGGCACCCACAACTATGACATCCCGCATGGCGGAACATAAATGACGGCAATAATAACTTGACTGAACAGGTAGTCAGGGATTTCGTTCCTTTCATCAAATATCAATCCGGGAGATGAAGCTCTCCGCCAAAAACAAAAACTAATAGCGGACATGGATTAATGAACCGTGAAAAGGAGCGATCTTCTTGGAAAG
>JAJYPW010000135.1 GCA_021795055.1 Thermoplasmata archaeon | reverse complement strand
ATTACATCCCACCACACGGTACTCTGAGAAGTCTTCAGGATCAAGCAATCTTTCCGTGACCATCCTGCCGTTCTGCCTGGTTGTGCAGGTCAGACCGCCTCTGAAACTTCTTCCGGCACTTTCAGAAATCCCTCTGAGCCTGTTTTCAAGGTCATCACGATCTATGTTACCATCGGAGAATTCTAGTATGCACTTCCCGAATGAAGCGGCTGCGGCGTCCGAACTACCGCTGAGTATTCGTATGTTCTCGGAAAAGAAAGAAAATGAAGCATCCTGCGGAGATATGCCATCTCTTTTCATTTTCTCACGGTAATGCCTGATTACCTTGAACGGGGATCTGGTATCGCCGGGATCTATCTCCTTTCCGTTCACGAATCCCTGCCATATATGTGACGACAGTAGCCTGGTAAGGACGTAACCTCCATTTTCGTCAGCAAGCGTATAAGCTATGCCCGCGGAATCGTGGAGCGGTATCCTTTCAACCTTGTCCGAGATTCCGCCTAACAACACGATTCCTATTGTCGGATAAGCCTTCACTTCACAGAAAAGTCCTGGCAACGGGATCAAACCTTCGACATCAGCTTCTTTCTTTCGCTCGTGCTGTAGCCGGTAACTTCCTCAAGGAATGCATTGAATTTCCTGATAGCTTCCATGGGGTCGTCGCATTTCTCTGCGACGGTCTCGACGCACAGCTTTCCCTTCTCCATCCAGGATGATATGGATTTCAGTCCGGGGAAGGTAGCAACGACACTATCTCCCTCAATCTTTCCATTGCCGAAAATCTTAAGGGTTTTTTCAAGGATTGTATCCATGTCGAGCTTCACAGTTCTCTTCACCGGGTAGATTCTCACTTTCTCAAGCACCTGCTTTTAACGCACTCTTTCGCTGAAGCCTCTTTGCTATCGCCCTGAGGAAAATAACATCCATGTACTGAGCGTCGTGCTCGAGAAGCGGGGACATTGATATGATCGTCATGTCCCCCGAATAATCCTGCAGGTATTCGGAAAGCGTCTCAAATTTAAGGTCGCCATGCTTGATGGCCGTCATCTTTATCTCGCTTCCGTCCTTGTGCTCGACGCCTGAGAATTCCGTGTACAGATCGCCCTTGGCATACTTGGCGTATTCACCCACAATGGCCTCAAAACTGGCAATGTCAGTCAGGCTCCCCCCGGTGAGTGAATGGACATGGGGAAAATTCAGTATTGGCTCCACTCCGGGCACCTTTTTGGCCACGGAAATGAGTTCGGCCGTTGTGCCAAACAGTTCTGGCTTGCCGGCAGTCTCCACGCCAACATAGGGGAACCCCTGTTCGTGTGAAAACTCCTTTGTGATTCTTGAGTAAATTTTTTGGGCGGACAGGAGGCTCTCTTTCTTGCTCCCCCGGTAAAAGCCGGTATGGGATATGACCCTCCTGGCACCCATGGTTCTGCCAATGGTGAGAGACCATTTCAGGTGATCGTATGATTTTTCAGATATCTCTTCATGGGACAGGAGATCCATATAGTAAGGGGCATGCAGGGAAAGCTGGACATCCAGTTCTTTCGCAATTTCCCCTCCCTCAACAATCTCGTCATAATTCTTGGCCATGTTCCAGAACAGTTCCTGCAAAATATCTTCAGACTCTATCTGGGTATCAATTCCCACACTCTGGTAGTTTCCGTTTTCGTCCGGCCTCAGTATATTTACGATAATGGAATCGTCGACATCCTTAGGGTACATACCTGAGTAATCTATTGCGGGAGCTTCCTCGACATTCACCCTTAAAAGCTGGACTTCCAGCGCATTTAGGCCTAGAAAATGCGAATCGATTATAGAATCGACCAGCGTTCTGCCTTTACTGGTGAGAGGAATGCCCGCTATCCCAAACCTGATCATAAGTTTAATGCCAATGATATGAAATTATTTAATTAGTTCGTTCTTTCAACTACGTGCCTTATTTTATCATAAATTTTAAATAAATTAACGAATAGATTAAATATTCTTTAGAAATCTATATGTGGAATGGTGAGTGGAAGCAATACAATTCATTTACCGAACTTCGCAAATGACATAAAATTAGGTGGACACAATGAACGTGGATCCGAATTTAACAAAATATCTGATCAAGGTAAGAATAACGGCCGATGGAGTGGTGGAAAAACCTGACGTAGTAGGGGCTATTTTTGGGCAGACAGAAGGATTACTAGGTGAGGAATTAGACCTAAGGGACCTCCAGAAAGGAGGCAGGATAGGGAGGATAGAGGTAGAGATCGACAGCAAGAAAGGAAAGACCGAAGGGTTCGTCCTGATACCTTCCGGCCTGGATCAGGTCGAGAGTTCAATCCTTGCCGCAGCCCTTGAGACAATTGACAGGATAGGCCCATGCAAGGCAAAGATGGATGTCGAATCCGTTGAGGACGTAAGAGTCCAGAAGAGACAGAAAGTGATTGAGCGTGCAGAAGCTCTCTACAAGAAGATGTCACAGGTAGGGAAGAACGTCTCTGAAAACATAGTTCAGGCCGTCAGGGAGGATGTGGAGAGGGCAGAGATCACCTCATATGGCGAAGAAAAGCTGCCAGCGGGTCCTGCAATAAAGGACTCCGACTCAATCATCGTAGTGGAAGGCAGAAATGACGTCCTGAATCTGCTGAAGTACGGGATAAAGAATACCATTGCAGTTCAGGGTACCAACATTCCAAAGACTGTCCAGGATCTCTCCAGGGAGAGGACAGTGGTTGTGTTCCTCGACGGGGACAGGGGAGGAGACCTCATTCTCAAGGAGATGCTGCAGGTCGCGGACGTTGATTTCGTTGCAAGGGCACCTCCAGGAACTGAAGTGGAAGAACTTACGTACAAACAGATAGTGAAGGCTCTGAGATACAAGATGCCTATAGCCCAGTATCTTTCCGTGAGGGGGATGTCTGATGAATTGAAGGAACTCAA
>JAJYPW010000134.1 GCA_021795055.1 Thermoplasmata archaeon | reverse complement strand
ACTTATTCTCGATCCATTCTGTGGAACAGGAGGAATACTCATTGAGGCGGCAGTTATGGGAAGACAGGTGATAGGCGCAGATGCTTCCCTGTCAATGGTTTCAGGCGCAAGGATGAATCTCAGGTACTATGGCGTTGAACCTGGCAGGGTGGTTCATTCATCAATAGAGAAACTTGAAATCGGCGTAAAAGTGGATGCCATTGCGACCGATCTGCCTTATGGGAGGAGTTCCCCAATGTTCCATGTAACGGAAAATTTTCTCGCCGATACGGTAGCGAAGTTCAGCGATCTCCTCAGGGATGGCGGTTATTCGGTGGTGGTCTCAAATACCCGTGAACTGGAGCAGATTGCACGATCAGACTTCCAGGTAACAAATGTCATAGCCCTGAGAGTACACAAATCCCTCACCAGATTTGTGCACGTGTTCAAAAAATTAAGCCCGGAACTGCACCAGATGCCGGGTAAAAGATGAAGACAAAAGAGCAATCATCTTCCCGGGCATTATTCCCTGATCTCCTGTTCGCTGATAAAATAGGTGAAGAGAAATACAGCAAGGGAAAGGATTCCCAATACCAGCAGATCAAAGAGGGTCGAATAGGATTGAGAGGTAGTAATTGCCGATCCATTGATTATCACGGTTCGCATAGCGTCCGCGGCCCAGGAAATAGGGTTCCAGACAGCAACAGACTGTAGCCATCCGATCATGAAGGTCTTCGGGAACATTGCGAAACTGGCAAACATCAGAGGAAGGCTTATCAGGTTTGAAATACCGAAAATTGACTGCATGTTCCTCATTTTGACCGCTATGATTGAAAATATCGATGAAAAAATAAAGGCAATCATCAGCGTGGCAGCGACAATCACGGCTGCAGCGAACAGGGTGAATCCATTCACAAACCTCAGCCCGTCCGGTAGGACCAGAGCGGCAAGTATGAGTATCACAACCTGTACCATTATTCTGGCAATAGAAGACAGTACCTTGGAGAAAACGATCGAATTCCTGCTAATTGGAGAGGCAAGCAGCCTAGAAAGCGTGCCCAGCCTGCGGTCCCAGATAATGTTGATGCCTGAAAACATTCCGGTGAAAAGTGCTGTCGTCGTAAGTACGCCAGCCACAACGAACGTGATGTAATTTGGTGCATTATCTATAGCAGAAGAGTACAATGGGGAAGCAAACGGTCCACCCGAGAACGCGCTCCCAAAAAGCGCGATCCAGAAAAAGGGCTGTAATAACCCCACAAAGAAGAACACCGGGCTCCTGTACCATTTCTTCAACTCTCTCACAGTGAGAGGGATAAGTCCGCTCATGCTCTCATCCTCCTGAGATTCATTGCGGATTTTCTTACGTCTTCCCCACCTTCAGCCTCCCTTATTGTTCTTCCCGTGTACTTTAAAAAGACCTGGTCGAGCGATGGTTTGTGCACATTGATACTCATAGGGGTGATCTTCCTTTCTATCATGAAGTTGAATATCTTGGCCAAATCCTTATCAGAGTTCTCAACGCTCAGTCTTACCTCGTTCCCCTTGATTATGGGCTGATCGATGCCATCCTTGTAAGACGAGAGTGCTTCCGCCTCTCCTTCTGTGTCACAAATTACGGAAATGACATCGCCCTTCAGCGATCCCTTGAGTTCATCCGAGGTGCCCGTAATCACAATTTTTCCTCTATCAATTATAGACATCCTGTCTGCAAGGGAATCAATCTCCTCCAGATAGTGGCTCGTAAGGATTATGGTTACGCCCATTTTCTTCACTATCTCTCTGATATAATCCCACATTCTGGTCCTCGTCTGCACATCCAGCCCAAGTGTCGGTTCGTCAAGGAAAAGAATTTCCGGGTTGTGCAGCAGGCCTAGAGCAAGCTCCAGCCTCTTCCTCATCCCGCCTGAATAGCCCTTGACGTACCTGTTTTTGGACTCCGTCAGTTCAACCAGATCAAGGAGTCCCTCTATCTGTTCGTAAGCTTCCTGCCTCGGTATCCTGTAAAACTGGGCAAACATGTACATGTTCTCAAAACCAGTCAGATCCTCATCGGCTGTAAGATCCTGTGGGACTATCCCTATGGTTTTCCTGACTTCTAGGGATTCCGTACGGACGTTCAGCCCATTCACGAATGCATCACCCGAGGTTGGTTTCAAAGCGGAAGTCAGCATCTTAATGGTTGTAGTCTTCCCCGCTCCATTGGGCCCGAGCAGTCCATATATCTCGTTTTTTTCGACAGTGAATGATATGTTATCGACCGCTTTTATTCCACCCGGATATACTTTTGTCAATCCCTTAACTTCAATCATTGGCATCTTTCCCTATCCTCCATTTTTTAACGGGCTACGCGTTCATCTTTCTCTTCCCTTGGCTGATATCTCTCGCAACAGTGTAGCAATTTTTCCTATTCTTGTGAAGTCATCACCTGAAAGAACACCGGTGTCTGACAGATCCTGAAGATAAAGCACAAAGCTCTCCATTTCTGCCAGGATCTCTGAGGGATTGTTGCCGCGGCGTGGAAAGAACGGCGAGAGTTCCGCGGGGTGATCGATGTTTGCCAAAAGATACCTTCCATCCTCCCTTTTCCTGATGATCCCCTCCTCAGACATTTCTGCAAGTGCAGGATACATAGATCCCGGAGATGGTTTCCACCATCCATTGCTCAATTTCTCTATGCCTTCCATTATCTCGGCGCCATTCTTGGGAGACTGCTTAAGCGCATCGACTATCATTGGCCTCAACCAGCCCCTCTTCCCGCCGAATTTGGCGCGATAATAATTCCACAATCGATATCGGAATTCCGATATCTCACGGGTATGAAACTGTTGCCGTTCAATACAAATCCAAGGATATTACGAGGCAGTAAGCTTCAGGTGAATGGTTTTTCTCCTGTCATCTTAGAGTTAATGATCTGGACGGACCGCATTGAAAGCTACACCGTCACAGAAAA
>JAJYPW010000133.1 GCA_021795055.1 Thermoplasmata archaeon | reverse complement strand
GTTCATGGAGAGGGAGATTGATCTTGCAATTTCGTACGGTTCAACAAAAGTTGAACTGGGTGTTCAGATACTCAACGAATCTGTTCTCAGGAAGAACAACAGGGGGCACGGGATCGCGGAGATAGTGAGATCCACCCAGCTTGCAAGGGATGCGGGCTTCAAGATCGTATATCACATTATGCCAGGAATGTTTGGTGCTTCAGCGGACGACGATATTCGCAGTTTCAGGACAATGATTAGTGACCCGAGATTTAAACCGGACATGCTGAAGATTTATCCGACACTGGTGGTCAAGGGAACAGGTCTCTACAGCATCTGGAAAAGAGGAGATTTCATACCCATGGACTCTGAATCTGCTGCTGAACTGATCTCAAAGATGCTGGAGGAGATGCCTCCCTGGATAAGGATACAGAGGATGCAGAGGGACATCCCTGTTAGTTTCATAGAGGCGGGAGTAAAAAGAAGTGACCTCAGAGTGATTTCAGAAGAGAAACTGAAGCAACGCAAGGCCTCCACCATGGAAATAAGGGCAAGGGAGATAGGGTTCACAAACATTGACAGGATGGACTTTATCCTGAAAAGGTTGGATTATGAGGCTTCGGGCGGGAATGAGATTTATCTATCATTTGAGAACGATGATAGAGTTCTGCTTGGGTTCCTTCGGCTGAGGGTACCATCTGAGGATGCGCACAGGCAGGAGATGATAGGATCGTCAGTCGTGCGGGAAATAAAGGTCTTTGGAGAGACAGTTGGGGTCGGATCAAGTAGCGGAAAAAACTGGCAGCACAGGGGGTTCGGTGAGTTATTGCTAAAGGAAGCCGAAAGGATATCTGCAGTGGAGTTTGGTATTGGGAGGCAGCTTGTGATTAGCGGCGTCGGGGTCCGGCAGTATTTCAGGAAGAAGGGATATGAGATGCTTGGCCCTTACATGTGCAAGTCTCTTCCCTGACCTTTGTGTCAAGACAACCTAGGAAACTGCGGATGAGCTATGCAATAATGGCAAAAACCAGTCATTTCGTGACTTTTGCGGTAAACCTTTTTATAATCTGGTAAAATAGAACTCGAATTCAGTTGGGTGCGAGTGTATACTTGTTGGCTGCCATAGTTGTACTCGTCGGAGCATACCTGCTATACTCTATAATTGGAGCGGATAGGTTTTGAGCGTCCCTGCAGTATCTGAGTCCAGTGCGTTCTGGACTAATTTCTTCCTAGGAAACAGGGAGGTTTCTGGCCTCGCGATCATTGCAATATATCTTGCGATAGTCACGATTTTCGCCTTTATTTTATTCCCTTACATTGCGAGGATTTACAGAGACGAAAGAACGTTCATGAGCCCTGTTACAGACAGAGTATATTCATGGGTTTCAAAAATCCTTGGGCCAATCGCTAATAAGGAAATGAAATTCCGAGAGTATTTTGCATCACTGCTCGCTTTTTCGTTTTTTGCAGGTTTGATTTCCTTCATTCTGTTGTATTTCCAGACTTCCCTCCCTCTGATTGGCGGCGGCACGCATTTCTCCATATCTCTCGCTTTTAACACTGTCGTATCATTTCTGACAAATACAGACATACAACATTACTCGTCGCCTCTCCAACTATCGTATTTCTCTCAAACCTTTGTCCTTATGGGCTTGATGTATCTTGCCCCTATAACCGGCTTTGCAGCCTCCATAGCCTTCGTCAGGGGCATCCTGACGGACAAGGGGCACATGGGGAACTTTTTCAAGGATTTCACCCGGGGCCTCATTGAGGTTTTCATACCACTGACCCTGCTGATCACCGGGTTATTGGTTGTTTCGGGCGTGCCGGAAACCCTGGCGCACTATCTTTCAATAAAGTTACCATTCAGCAACGGCTTTGAACTGCTCCCGCTTGGTCCAGTCGCTTCATGGAATGCCATTGAAGAGCTTGGAACTAACGGCGGCGGCTTTTATTCCGCAAACCTTGGCTTTCCCCTGGCAAATCCTGACTGGTTCTCCAACCTGACAATGTTCGTATCACAGACGGTGATCCCGTTTGCCTCCCTGCTTGCCATGGGAAGGGCATTTGAGAACAGGAAGTTTGGGAATATGCTGTTTTCGGTCGTGATGGTGATCTTCCTATTCGTTATTCTTCTCACCTTCTTCTCAGAATTTACAGGGATTCCAGCTATTCAGAATATCGCTGGGATTTTTACCGGCAACATGTCAGGCAAAGAGACCAGGTTCGGGATTTCGCAGTCGATCCTTCTCAATGTTTCCTCGACAATGACCTCTACGGGTTCGATAAACAGCGCGCTGATAGACTATACTCCAACGGGCATACTGGGCGTGCTTGCGGGCTTGCTTCTGAACGATCCCCTCGGCGGGATAGGAACATCTGTGATGAACATCTTCATGTATGTTATTTTCACTGCTTTCCTGGTTTCCCTGATGGTCGGAAAGCTTCCTGAACTTATGGGTATCAAACTGGAATCAAAGGAGATCCGTTATTCCACACTGACAATTATCACACACCCCCTCATTATCCTGATTCCTTTCGGCATTGCAATGCTGATCCCATCCCTTCTGGTTTCCTTTGCGAACAGCCATTCCCAGAACATTACATCCCTGCTTTATGAATTCGCAAGCGCAGCTTCCAATAATGGATCTGAAATCGGGGGATTCAATTTCACGTCCTTTTTCAATTATGTGGATGCGATCACGATGCTGCTTGGCCGATTCCTCATATTCGGTCTTGAACTGCTCATAGCACAGTCATTTTCGCTGAAAAGAGCTAGGGGGGAAAGCACCAATGCAATACAGATCGGGAGTTTCAACTTTGGCATGATGATGCTTTTCGTCATCATATTTATGGGAATTCTGTCGTTCTTCCCAATTCTTGTACTGGGACCATTCTTCAGTTTTGCCAGGGACTTTTCCCTTGGGGTGATACCTTGAACAAAATCCGGGACGTGAT
>JAJYPW010000132.1 GCA_021795055.1 Thermoplasmata archaeon | reverse complement strand
GAGCTCACAGTTCTATCTCGAAACAATGATTTTCAGCCTCGAGAAAGTATTCACTGTCGCACCGAGCTTCAGGGCAGAGAAATCCAGGACATGGAGACATCTCACTGAATACTGGCATGCAGAAGGTGAGGCAGCTTGGTACGGCAACGAAGACATGATGCAGGAAGAGGAGGGAATGATGGACTACATCATCTCAGAAGTCATCAGCCGGAATGCTGAGGATCTTGAACGGGTTGGAAGGGATATCAAAAAACTCAGCAGCATGAAATCCCCTTTTCAGAGAATTCCCTATTCAAAGATTATTGACTTGGCAAACGAGATCGGACTCAACCTGAAGTATGGCGATGACCTGGGAATGGAGGAGGAGAGGGCCGTAACCAAGCGCTTTGAAAAACCGATCTTTGTAACCGATTTCCCTGTGCAGCTAAAGAGTTTCTACCACAGGCCGAACCCCGAGAACCCTGAAACAGTGTTGTGTCACGATCTCCTGGCCCCAGAAGGTTATGGCGAGATCATCGGCGGTGGAGAAAGGATATGGGAACTGGAAGTTCTTAGGAAAAAGATCAGGGATTTTGGAATGAATGAGGAGGACTATTACTGGTACCTGGATCTCAGGAAATATGGCAGCATACCGCACTCCGGATTCGGACTTGGGCTCGACCGGCTTGTAACCTGGATTTGTGGGCTGGACACAATAAAGAACGCCATACCGTTTCCCAGGACAATAAGAAGAACCAAGCCTTGATTGAATGACATACAGGGATTTCATCAGGGCTCTGAAAGGAGAAGAACACGAGAGCGTGCCTGTATGGTTCATGAGACAGGCTGGAAGGTATCTTCCGGAATTCAGGGAGATCCGTGGCGATATGGGCATCAAGGAAATCTGTCTCAACCCGGAAACAGTCGCGGAAATTACCACAATCCCTGTGAGGAAATTTGGGTTTGATGCTGCCATAATGTTTCATGACCTTGTTCTCCCCATGGAGGCAATGGGTTTTGAATTCAGCTACCAGCGGGGGGTTGGCCCGGTTTCAAGTCTGGCGCTTCTGAGCGCGATGAAAAGTGGAAAATTTGTTCCTTATGAAAAGAGCTCGGACAGATACCCGGTTGAGAAATCAATAAGCCTCTTCAGAAGCAAAAACAAGGATACCCCATTGATAGGCTTTGCAGGTGGACCTCTGACCCTGATGTCATACATAGTGCAGAGCCGGCATGACAGTGACCTGAGCCTGACGCGGGAGTTCATTGCACGCCATCCGGCGGAAGCCAGAACGACGCTGGACATGCTGAAGGAAATGGTGATAGAATTTACAAAGGCCCAGGTGAAAGCCGGTACAGAAGCGATACAGATTTTTGACAGTTGGATAGGAAACCTGCCAAGATCCTTTTTCACTGACTTTTACGGGAGTTACCTGAGGGAAATCGTTTCCGAGTTGGGGAGTCTTACGCCGATGATTTATTTCTCTTCAGGAAGCAGCCATCTTGACGGCGTGCTTCAGGATACAGGGTTTGATTTTCTCAGTGTGGACTGGAGACACGATCTCGCGTCTTACTCAATGGAAGTTAAGCCGGAAACGGGCCTGCAGGGAAATCTGGATCCGGTAATGACCTGTATCGAACCTGAAATCGCGATCCGGGAAACGGAAAGGATCCTTTCCTCACTAGCAGGTAGAAGCAACTATATTTTTAATCTTGGTCACGGCATACCGCCCCACGCGAGGATCGACACGGTAGCACGCATCGTGGAGGCTGTGCATGCATTCCCAGGATAGAGGTGGAAGGGCGGCTGTGCTGCTGATGGGTTATGGAAGCCCGGACAAGCTGTCGGATGTTCACAAATACCTTTCTGGCATATACGAAGGAAGGCCTGTCCCGGACTATGCCCTTGAGGAAAACCTCGCCAAATACAGCATGTTTGGTGGATCGTCACCTTCAAACCGTATATTGGGGGAACTCAGGGATAAACTTGATACCGCGATGTTGGGCAGGGTCACCGTGCTGCTTGCGTTCAAACACTGGAAACCATGGATTTCTGATGCGTACAGCACGCTCAACGGCAGTACCGTTAAATCGATTACAGGCATTCCGTTGTTCCCATTCCCATCGAAAAACGTGGAGTTATCGTACAGATCGGAATTTGATAAGATGAATTTGAAGCATGGCCTTTCTGGGAACTCAAGGTTTGTAAACGGATTTAGCAAAAATGGAAAATTCAGGGATCTCTGGAAATCACTTATAAGAAGAACTGAAAGAGAGGGAGATTCGAGAACGCATTTCCTGTTCAGTGCACACTCACTTCCCAATTCTCAGGCCGAAGGCGATTACACAGGGAGCTTCAGGGACTCGGTTGAAGCTGTCGCAGCGGATCTCGGCCTTCGTAACTATTCATACGGTTTTCAGAGCCAGGGCAGATATGGATCGGGGTGGTCGCAACCCAGGATAGAGGATTCCATTGCATCCATAGGAGGAGGGATTACTAGGGTCGTAGCTGTCCCTATTGGATTCTGCTATGATCATCTGGAAATTTTATATGATCTGGACTTTATTGTTGGAAACATGATAAGAAATATGGGGATTACATATAGCAGAACAGAACTCCCTAACCACTCCAAGGAGATGCTGGAATTGTTGAAAGAAATTGTATTGTCAGAGGTGAAAGCAAATTGAGAAGCTTAAATCTGTTTTATTACGGCAGCGGAGATTTTATCAGAGAGATTGGAAAAAAGGGAACTCAGAGTGACATCACCCTGTATGGGAGAAAGACAGATGATTACATTTTCACAATCCTCCACCCTTCCATGTTCCCGGAAAAACTCTCCTCGCTCACAGACTCAATAGCTCCCGTGGATGCTGCGGTACTTCAGGTGGACTCAATTGATCGCAGCCTGGGGGAAGTAATAATGGCTCTTGACCTGTTCGGCATCAACAATGGGATCATATATTCCAATGAGGAAAACAGT
>JAJYPW010000011.1 GCA_021795055.1 Thermoplasmata archaeon | reverse complement strand
TAAGTTCGCAATAGTGGCCAAGATTTCTCAAGCCTACCGTTGCTGTCAATACAGATTTTGCCCTTAAATTCTCGAACCATCTTCGCACATCCTCGTCAAGAAGCAGTTCCCGATACTTCGGCTGCATGGCCATGAGAATTTAACGAGTACCGAGATAAAAGTAATCGATTAATAGCTCAAATGGACCGGTCGGGATTTGAACCCGAGGCCTCCTGCTTGCGAAGCAGGCGATCTACCGCTGATCTACCGGCCCTGATCCCTTCCGGAAAATACGCCTGTGCATATTAGTTTCTGTTTTGAAGATGGTTATTTTCCCGTCTCAGCCAGAAAAAAATAGGACAAACAAATATAATTAAGGGATTGCATGTCCATCAGTGAACTTCAGTCCCTCCACTATAGTCTCAATTCTAGAAAGCTATGTCCTGGAGTACATGAACATACCGTATACCCTCCCGCCAAACGAAAGGCTGTTTGCTTTCTGGATCATTATACTGATAGCGGTTGCCTTCGCGTTCATCGGCAGAAGGGCATTCAGGTACATCCTGCTCATAGTGGGAGGCATCCTGGGCTGGTTTTCTTCCTATTTCTTCGCACAGTTCATTCTGGCGTTTGTCGCTCTTCCGTCATGGCTGATTAGTATTATCGGAATTCTCCTTGGGGCCTCTTTCATGTTTTTCCTGGCCCGTGTATCAATAAGTGCTGGAATAGCGATAATGTTCTACTACGTTGTCTCTACCATTTTTGGAGCACAGACCAGTTATATGCTGTATATCATAGCTATTGTTTTCATAGTTTCAATGTTCATTTACAAGAGAGCACTGAACTATATCGCTCCGATTCTTGGGGGAATTCTGCTCTATTATGCTATGACGGGATTGGGTATGAACATCTATGAGTCAATAGGCGCTGGTGCCGTGCTTGCAGGGCTAGGCATAGCAACTTACCGCGTTGTAAAATCACGAACGAAGGCTGTGCCATTTCCTGAAACAGTTCCTGATACATGACTGAAAACGTCACCCTCAGCCAGGGTTTCGCGCCCAGGGATTACCAGAAGAGGATAGTTGAAGATGCGGGTTCGGAAAGCGCCCTGATAGTTCTCCCCACAGGCCTTGGAAAAACAGCCATCGCAGCAATGCTGATGCTGAAGCACCTCAACGAGGGAAAGCTTGCGCTGTTCCTTGCTCCCACGAAGCCACTCGCCGAGCAGCAGGCAAAGGCGATTGATGACATTTTTGCAGGTACCGCAAAGGTAAAAATTGCAACGGGAGAAACGCCTCCAGAAAAGAGACGCAGCCTCTGGACTGATTTCATGATCATGGTATGCACACCGCAGACCGCATTCAACGACCTGGCTGCCTTTCCCTCGATCGTTGGGAGTTTCGGGATTGTGGTTTTCGACGAGGCCCATCGTGCCACCGGCGAACACAGCTATGTGTCAATCCGGAGGCTTTTCGGAAATGGCACAAACACCCGGTTCATAGGCCTTACCGCAAGCCCGGGCAGCGAGGCAATGGAAACCGAGATAATGGAAAACCTCGGACTGAACCTCACCGTCAGGGGATCATTCGCGGATACCCAGATAAGAAAATATACCCACAGGGTCGACATTGAAGCAATACGGCTCAGGCGCCCTGAAACGCTTGAAAGGGCAAGGCTGCTCCTTGATTCGATTTATGCCAGGCTTATTTCGGAACTGAAGGATCTTGGCTATTCGGGGATCTCCGGAAGAAAGGATATTCTGAAGGGTATCCGGGAGGCTTCGGGCGCAATTGGATCGGGGGACACTTCCGGATTTGCCGCTATGAACCTGCTTGTAACTGCCCTCAGGATCGACTATGCAAGGGAATACGCGGAGACCCAGGGGTTCGATCAGCTCAATACCTATGTCAGGGAACTGCTGGATGATGAAACGCCATCAGTGCGGAAATCCATTGCGAAACTGAATTCCATGGATGAGATGGCCGGTTTGCTTGACCTGCTTAACGATCCGGCACCTGACAGATCGAACCCGAAGCTGGTCACAATCTGCAGGCTCTGTTCCGAACAGGCCGGCAAGAGCCGCGTAATTGTGTTTGCGCACTATCGCAACACCGGGGAAATTGTCACATCGTACCTGAATTCAAACTGTGCAGGCGTGACTGCAAAGGCATTCTTTGGGCAGGGGCCAAGAGGCAGGGAGAAGGGGATGTCGCAGAAAGAGCAGGCGGCAGTGATAGACGCATTCAGGAAGGGGGAGTTCAATGTCCTGGTTGCCACCAGCGTGGGTGAGGAAGGGCTGGATATCCCCGATACAGACCTGATTATCTTCTACGAACCTGTGCCTTCCGAAATAAGGACCATCCAGCGGAGAGGCCGGACCGGAAGATTCCGGCCGGGATCAGTCAGGATACTCATGTTTCAGGACGGCCGCGAAATCCCGTATTATTACATGTCGGTGAAATCCATTACTTCCGGGAAAAAGGCTTCTGCGAAAAGAAAGAAGGTATCACTGGACGATTTCTGATCTAGGCGGATTCTGACCCGATGCTGACCAGCCTCGCAAGCAGGGCATCAACCTGGATCTTGTCGTTGCTCCCTCCAACAAGCCTGAACTCGGCCTCTCCGACCGCTATGAGTGCCTTGATCCTGATCCTGGGATTTATCTGGCTCCTCCTCAGGACCGAATGGATTCCCTTGATTATGTCAATCCCGGAAAGCCCTCCAGTCGTCATCATTTCCTCAGCCTGCGCCACAGCCTCCTCGAAAAGCCTGTGTTCCAGTGCCTTTGAGATCAGTTTCTTCATCTCGGAGGATGAGGCCGTCCCGGCTATGTCGTAAATCCTTGAAGCGGTGACCTTGCCGAGCATGGACGATGCCTGCAGCAGGTTCATCACCTTCCTGCCGTCCCCTTCAGAAACGTCTATGATCGCGCCTATTTCGCTCTCCCCGAGTTCCATCTTCTCGGCGTCCATCACCTTCCTGATCATGGTTTTCATAGCTTCCGGGGTTACCTGCCTGAACCTGAAAACCACGCATCTTGACTGTATCGGTGGAATTATCTGCGATGAGTAGTTGCATGAAAATATGAACCTGGTGGTGCTTGAATAGACCTCCATTGTTCTCCTCAGGGCTGACTGCGCCTCGTTGGTGAGCATGTCTGCCTCGTCCATGAATATGATCTTGAACCCCCTCTCGTTTGAAGGCATGATCCTGGCATAGTCCTTGACGCTGGCCACCTTGTCCCATTTTCTGTCGCGTTCCTCATGCCCCCTCATGGTGTCTATCCCCCGGTTGTTTGAGGAGTTGAGCTCCAGGTAGCTGTCCTTCCAGGAGTCTCCGAACAGTTCAACCGCAACTGCGATCGCTGCTGAGGTCTTTCCCGTTCCTGCAGGCCCAGCAAATATCATGTGCGGTATATCCCCATTCCTCACGAAAGCCTTCAGGGTGTTCACTATGTCCTCCTGCCCTACGATTTCGTCGAGCGATGACGGCCGGTATTTCTCAATCCATATCTCGTTCATGAGGGATCACGCTGTCCTGCTTCCTGCAGATTCGCTATGATTAATAAATACTTTGGATTAACTCAAATGCCATGAAGAAGTTGGTCGTACTTGCCTCCGGTCAGGGCACTATTTTCAGGTACATCCTCGAACACCTAGGGAAGGAACTGCCGGACACCACTGTCACTGCCCTCATAAGTGATAAGTCCAGCTGCGGCGCAATTGACGTCGCACATTCAAACGATATACAGACCATCATCACCAGGCGATGGTTGAAGCAGGCCCAGAACCTTGAGGCTGCATTCGAGTACACGAATGCCGATCTCTATGTTATGGCGGGGTTCCTGAGCATCCTGCCTCCCGCGGTGGTGCAGAAGTGGAAGCTCAAGATAATCAACACGCACCCTTCCCTTCTCCCATGCTTCGGCGGAAAGGGGTTCTACGGGGAAAAGGTCCATGCGAAGGTGATCGAGAGCGGGGCAAAGATCACTGGCTGCACCGTGCATTTCGTCACGGAGGACATCGACGGAGGTCCGATAATCGCCCAGAAAAGCGTCGAGGTTCTGGACAGCGACACCCCTTCCAGCCTTGCCGATCGCGTCAAGCCTGTCGAAAGGGAACTGCTGGTTTCCTCGATCAGGGCCCTGCTGTTCCAGAAGTTCCGGATATCAGGTCAGAGGGTCATGTTCTCCTGACAGTTTTACACGGCTCATGTACCATCTGCCGAAATATACCAGCGACGCGACACCTGAGACGAACAGCCAGACCAGGTTTAGGCCGGCCAGTGCCACAGGCACCCCCCCGGTGAGGAATTCCACAAAGGTAAAGTACCCGTTGAAGAACCAGTGCATCAGGATGTCCACAAACGGACCGAACTCCAGGAAGCCTATGGCAAAGAATATCCCCACGAAGGCTGCCTGGCTTATCTTACCAATATCCCATTCCCCGAAGAAATAATGGGCGTACCCGAAAAGTGCTGCAGTCAGGATAATGCCGGCCCATTCGGCCCTCCCCATCCTGATTCCAAGACGCCTTCTCAGCTTTCCGGGAAAGATGAATGCGCCGATCAGCAACCCGCCCATTCCGGGTTCCAAGGGAGAACCGCTGTATTTTCCAGAGTTCAGCACAAGCAGTGCCTCGGCAAACACCAGTATCCCCAGCGGGATTATCCTGAAGCCGAGTTCCTCGACAAACGGTGCGTATATCAGATCGAGGAAATCGATCTGGCTGGAGGTTGAGATCGGGTTGCCCACCTGCACCCTGAAAATATTTTCAAGCAGCAGAATTGCAACCGAGGCAACATAGAGGAAGGGGATGGTCATCCCTATGAACGATACCGGGTTTTCCAGCATGCGCTTTGACCTGTTCCCGTTGCCCAGATAGATCACGTAGGCGAACATAATGAAGTAGATCACGGTCAGGCCGGCCATCACCCATAATGCATTGACCGCAAAGGGCGCGATAAAAATCAGGAGGAGCAAGAAAGCATAGGGCTGGATCGGAACGCTGAGCTGCGATCGGGAATAAATCATCGCCCCGTCCACGGAAAGCATCGTCAAAAGCCCAAGAAATATGAGGCCTCCAAAGATCATAAAAATGACAGCGGATGGGTTGTAACCACCATCGCTTTGTTCCTGCGCCATCCAAATGCAATGAAATCTGGTTATTAAACAGGTCGCTGCCCTATTCTAACACAAATTTGTAACCGTACTGGATGATGCCCCCCTTGCCGTCTTCCCTGATCTTCCTGAAGACCGCCCTTACCTTCCTGCCGGCTTCCAGTTCAGAGAAGTCGCTGTCCACGATCTGCGCAGTCAGAACCGGACCTTCATCCAGCCTTATCAGTGCCAGGACATACGGCCTCTGCCTCGCGAATGCCGATGGGGCGTCATGCACTATGGTGAAGGATTCTATCTTCCCTTTTCCGGAAAGCTCCTTTTCCATCATCTTCCCTATGGACTCCCTGTGGCAGTCCGGGCAGATGTCCCTTGGCGGAAAGTACATCTTCTTGCAGTTTCCGCACTGGTGCGCCACCAGCCTGTATCTGTGGCTTGTTTCCCTCCATACTGCCGAAAGTTTTCCCATTTCATGCACCTCCCACAATGTGAACTATTGAAGTTGAACCGGTTCCGGCGACATTTTGCAGCAGCCCGACCCTGGCATCCTTCACCTGGCGCTGCCCGGCCTTGCCGCTGATCTGTGATACGGCCTCCACGAACTGCCCTACGCCCACTGCACCAATTGGGTTGCCCTTTGCCTTCAGGCCACCGGATGGATTGATGGGGAGCGGACCGCCCAGTCCTATCCCGGCATCTATGACCTCCCTGGCCTTTCCCTTCTCAGCGAATCCCAGGTCTTCCAGTGCCGTCAACCCGTAGATGCTGTATGAATCATGGACTTCAGCAAAGGAAATGTCTTTCTGCTTCAGCCCGGCTCTTTCAAATGCGGTTCTTGCGGCAAGAACTGTGGAGTCCATTGTGTATATTGAACGCCTGCTGTGCAGGGCAAGGAAATCCTGCGAAATTGCCGAGCTCAGGATCTTCACGCCCTCCAGCTTCCTCTTCCTCAAGAATGATCCGGAGCAGAGGACAAGGGCGGCAGCACCGTCGCTCATGGGGCTGCAGTCCATCATGTTCAGGGGCTCTGCCACCATGGTGGACTCCATCGCAGCTTCCATCGTAATCTTGTTCCTGTACTGGGCGTCGGGGTTCATTGATGCGTTGTTGTGATCGTTGACGGACATGCTCAGCAGTTTCTCCTTGGGGACATTGAAGTCCAGCATGTATTTCCTCGCGCTCAGTGCTGCCATTGCTGCCGGGGTTCCGCCGAAAAATGCCTCCCATTCCCTGTCAAGCATGGTACCCATGTGATCAAGCATCTCCGTGCCGTAAAGATCGGTCATCTTTTCGACCGCACCGACCATCACGCAGTCGTATTCCCCGGACCTGATTCCGAGATATGCCTCCCTGACCGCGGCCGCTCCCGATGCACTTGACGCCTCTATCCTGATCGCAGGTATGTGGTTGCTTGCTATGCCGGAGAAATCAGCAATCAGCGAACCGATATCATTCTGGGAGTTTATGGTGCCGCCAAGGCTGTTGCTCCCGTAAAGCAGCTGGACGTCCTTTGAGTATATGCCCGCTGATTCGATTGCCCTGAGACCCGCCTCAACTGCCAGTTCCCTGAGCGACCTTTCCCACAGCTCACCGAATTTGGTCTCGCCCGCACCGATTATGTATACGTCCTCACTCAACAGCATCACCCACGATTATCTTCTTCTTGAACTTCGCATAGATGGCGTAATCCAGCCACTTCACGTCCGCCAGCATCTTCTTGATTGTCGGCGCAGATTCGCGGTCGATCTTCTCTATGTTCTTTGTAACCGTGATGTCGAAGGCATCTGACCCGGCCCCGGACCCGAATGACACTGCAAGTATCCTGTCGCCAGGCGCAGCCTTGTCAAGTATGGCAGACAGCCCTGTCATCATCGATCCGGAATATGTGTTTCCGATGACCGGTGTGAGAAGGCCGTCCTTGAACTGCTGATCGCTGAAGCCCAGGGTCTTTGCGGCCCTTGTGGGGAATTTTCCGTTGGGCTGGTGGAACACCGCATAGGTATAATCCGATGGTTTTGTTCCCATCCTCTCCATCAGCATCTTTGACGCATTTATCGTGTGCTTGAAGTATGCCGGTTCCCCTGTAAATCTTTCCCCATGAGTAGGGTAGGGCTGCCCCTCCCTTCTCCAGAAATCAGGCGTGTCTGATGTGACGGAAAGGGTCGAGTTGACTTCAGCTATGACATTCTCCTTTCCCAGGATTATGGCAGTGCCGCCTGCAGATGCAGAATATTCGAGTGCATCGCCCGGGGCTCCCTGCGAGGTGTCGGCGCCTATTGCCATTCCGAGCTTTATCATGCCGGAATCCACCATGGCCTTCACGTTCTGCATCCCGGCAGTGCCTGCCTTGCAGGCAAATTCATAGTCGGCGGAAAACAGGCTGAAATCAGCGCCTATTGCCGATGCCACTATGGTCGCGGTGGGCTTGACGGCGTAGGGATGGGATTCTGATCCAACGTATATTGCCCCGATGTCCCCGACATTCACCTTTCCCCTCCTGATCGCGTTTCTCGCGGCTTCCACGGAAATTGTTGCAACGTCCTCGTCCGGGGAAGGGACCGATTTGCTGAGGATATTGATCCCCGTTCTGATGCTGTCGGCATCCTCGCCCCATACCCTGGCGATCTCATCCGGTTTAATCCTGTATTTTGGGATATAGCTCCCGTAACTTACTATTCCTGACATAGTATAGCCCAAGAGCCAGCACCAGCATATATTAAAAACTAACTAATTGAATGTCGACAATTGTCGAAAATTCATATATCTATGCAGCTATAATTACATACCTATATATATTTTTAAACGCTTAACGTGCTTACTGGTGTAACAATGGGGGACTTATCTCCAAACTCGCAGAAGATTTACGATGCTATAAAGAAGCTGGGCGCGACGTCTGAAGACAAGCTGAAAACAGCGGATGACATTATGAAGGCTTCCGGTGTGGGTAAGGCAATAGTTGCCGCTTCCCTGCAGGATCTGGTCAGCAAGGGGTATGCCAAGCGGGTCGCCAGACAGAAAAGCGCCGGTTACTACCTTATCAAATAAACCATCCCGTTTTTTCCGCCATTTCATTACGGGCGGGTGCATTCAAATGATCCTTCCAGTTCCTTTTCGAATTGGATTCGGCATGTTTTCGTGAGGATGCCATTTCTTCCGTTTCCCTTCCTGGGCATAAGATAATACTGATTGCGTGCCTGCATTGGCCGTGAAATGCATGATCTGGTCATCTACTGCCACATGTTTCACATTCCATGTGGACATGCTCACCTATTAATATACGGGATTCAATTTCTATCCGCAAAGGTATTGGATGACCACCCTCATTCTAAACGTAGACAGAGATGACGATTTCGGGGAAAAAGCGGGCATAAAGGGCCCAGTTACGGGATATGCTGACTGTTACGACGCAGCTCTCAAGCTGATATCGTCCGACCCGGAAGATTCCGACGCCAACGCTCTATTCGGCGCGATAAAGCTGTACGAGGAGATGAGGAAAAAGAACGAGGACGTGGAAATTGCCCTCATCACTGGAAAGAGCGACGTTGGCGCGGTCTCTGACACCGAACTCGGCAGGCAGCTGGACGAGCTTGATAATTTCGGGAGATTCTCGGATGCCATTCTCGTTACGGACGGTGCGGAAGACGATTACATAGTTCCGCTGATCCTTTCCAGGTTCAAGATAAGGTACGTAAAGCACATACTCGTCAGGCATAACCAGAACATCGAGTCCCTGTACTACTACATCGTCAACGCAATAAAGGACAAGAAGTTCATGAGCAAGTTCGTGGTCCCGATCGGGCTTGTCTTCCTCACATATGGTGTGGTGTCCCTCGTATTCATTCTCTATTCTGTATTCCTCTTCAACGGGTATTCCGTCTCCCCGGGCAACGGCGCGATCACTTTCGTGGCCATCGTGCTTGGGGCATACCTGGTGGAAATGGGAGTGGATCTTGCGCAAAAGGTGAAGAATTCCTTTTCCTCCCTCAGGACCTACGCAAGGGAGACGAGGATTTCATTCCTGTCTTACGTGGTTTCAATCTCGCTCCTGCTGGCAGGCATTGCTTCGGGAGTCGTTCAGGTCTCCAGCCTTCCCGGGCCGCTGTTCAACAAGGTGCTGGTTTTCTTCTCCCTCTACATATGGTGGATATACGGGTCTGTGGCGGCCATCGAGCTTGGACAGGGCGTGGAGCTGATTGTGAGCGACAAGACCGGCATAAGCGGGATACTTTACGGCCTTCTTTTCTCACTCGCGATAGGAATGGTCGTCTACGGGATGATCAACTACGTGAGGTACATCTTCAGCTACGCCACTTTTTCCGACGCGGTGATCAACCTCACGATAATGATACTCGGAGTCGTGCTGGCAATTCTTTCCTCGCTCATCAACAGGTACTACAATGACATCATCAGCGTAACCTCGATAGAACAGTCGCCCACATCTCTCTTTGAGGAGAAGTGATGCCCAGCTATGCCGGGGAGACAATACGCAAACTGAGGGAAGAATGTTTCCTTGACCTCGGAATAGATCCTGCGCCTGACAGGGATGCCGCGCATGAGGTCAGTGAACTTTCAAAGAGGCATGGGCTCAGGCAGAACTTACCGGATTTATCTGGGAGGGGAAAAGCTGCCATTTTTGGGCCGGCACCCTACGTGGCCAGGGACATTTCCGGGTACGGATTGAAGATTGTCGCGGACTCAGGAATTTCGAGATTCCTGATAATGAATTCCTTGCCGGACGTCATAGTTACCGATCTGGACGGCCCGTTGCACGAGATTCTTTTCTGCCAGAGGAACGGGTCTTTCCTCTTTGTGCACGTGCACGGGGACAACCTTGAAAAGGTGAAGAGCAGCATGCCGCTTTTCGGCGAGAGAACGCTGTTCACATGCCAGTCCGCGGAGACCTACGATCTTTTTGACTTTGGGGGTTTCACCGACGGGGACCGGTCGGCATTTATTGCAGATCATTATGGATCAGACTCTATTACGATCTATGGGTTCAGGTTCGATGACCCTGTGCCCAAGCCATTTGGAAATCAGGCAAGAAAACTGAAAAAGCTCGGATGGGCGCGGATATTCCTGGAAGAGCTCGCAAAACAGCGCAATGCCTCCCTGCTGGAAGGAGAGGTTATTTCGCTGTGACAATTCTGCCGTCCTGGTAAACTGCGGCAAAACTGACTGTGTCCATTGTTGTGGCGGGAATCACGTCCCTGCCGTACCCTATCAGTTTGAGCCTCCTTGCGCCATTGGATTTTCTTGCCATCTGGATAAACGAGGTAGGATCAATATCCTTCCCCTTCAGCTTCTGTTCAAGGAACAGTGAGAATATCTGGTCTTCATCCGCGCTGCCGTCAGGCCTGCCTGACATTACGAGCGCGATGTCGTCAAACTCGATAAGGCGCTCATATGTCGCCGTGAAGTTGACGAATGAAGTTATGAAAATTTTGTCCCTGTCCCTCATTCTTTCAAGCACCCTGGTGCAGTTGGTTGAAGTGAACAGGATGGGTTTTCCCTCGAAAGAGTGCTTGAGTATGTCCGCAGGCGAATTTCCATAATCAAACTGTGGTATCTTGAATCCGTATCTCTCTCCAACCGCAATGAAATCAGGGTCCTTCTTCATCATTGCCCTGGCGGTGTTCAGGCGGAAGACGGGTACAACCATGCTAGCACCATTCCTGAGCAGTAATGGTATGGTTGATGTGGATCTGAAGATGTCTATAAGCGCATATGCTTTCGCATGCGGGATGGTATCCTTCCTACCCTCGACGATGCTTATTTTCAAGTCTACGGCATGTATCAATCCCATATATTAACAGATGCCGAGTGCATCGAATCTCCGAAAAATGAACTGCCTCCGGAGGATAAGCGTCGCATTTAGAGTATCTATCCTCACTTCCATGTTTGAACAGAAGGAATGATGAGGCCTTACTGGAGGTGGGTTTTTTAGGGTTGCAAAGACTGATACGCTGGTATTTCGCAATATTGTGATCCTGCTTACGGTCGCTTTATCGATTTTAAAAAGGTGATTGTCCTTTCCGTGCTCTTCCAGTTTCTTGATCTCTTCTTTCAGTGCGTTGACAACATCGTAAATTCCTAAATTCTGCTCATTGTCCATTTTTATCGTGTGATACTGTCAATCTATACCTAAACTTTTTGTATGGCCGTCTCAGGCTGGATGGACAGTTGATGACGTTGTCGCAGTGTTACCTCAAAATATTATTCAGATCCCGACCGGTTCACTAGTTTTATTCTTTGAATTTTTATCGCTGATAGATATTTAAGATATCTCTGTTAACTGATAGTTATCAGTGATATATCCATAAAGTATCACTAAATACAGATACACGAGGTTTTCGAAAAACACCTTAACAGAGAAACTGACACTCAAATAAGGAAAGGGATAACTCTCTTCGTTTTGTCCATGTACTGCCTGTACTCATCTCCCAAACTTTTGACGAGTAGTTTTTCTTCCTTCAGCATTCTATACCCGTAGGCAAGACCAAAGGAGATTACTGCAACAGGAACAGCAATCCAGCATTGAAAGGAAAGGGCAATGCCTATTTGTATGAGGAGGATGCCCGTATAAGACGGATGCCGTATGTAATGATATGGACCAACGTCAACCACTTTCTGATCTTTCTGAATGCCCACGACCTGGGAAAAATATTTCCCCAGTACTGCTACGGCCCACTGCCTTATGCTCACGCCAGCAAGCAGGAATATAATGCCTGCAAAATATGCTGCACTTGGCATTATAAACAACCGAAATGAAGCCAAGACTATGGTGGGAACAAGTAGAGCTTCCCAGCCAAGCCAGGTGGAAAAATTCAGGCCATGATTCTTCTCCTCGAATTTGCTGCCCCCTCGCTTTCTTCCGGGAATCACGATACCGCCCACAACCTCAGTAATGATCCAAAAAGAGATAACGATGAGAAATACCAACAGATATACACTCAGACTGTAAATTAGAGGAAACGACGTCATGGTCGGTTCACAGTATGATATATAAGGGAAAGCAATTTATATTTATGGTTCGTAGTGGGTATATTTCCGGATGTGTTAAATCTCGGTTTTTCAAGACTATGCTTTGATTTTGCTTTTAGAAACAGGAAGTGAGGAGGCGTGTAAGTTCAACAAGCCTCATCAGATGTTGCCTATTCCTACCTGTGTTAACCGGTTTGCAGGTTCTTTCCTATGAAATACATAGCTACCGCAGAGACGATGAGTACACTGACCGCATCCATTGCCATCCCTATCGACCAGCCAAAGAATTGCCCAGACATAAGAAACAGCATTCCATTTATTATTGCATCTATCACGCCGGCAAGAACAACAATCGCGCATACTTTCAATGACAGAAACTGTGTTTTAAAAGAAAGGACAAGAAATGCAAGAGAGGTAACCAGAATGGCGATTCCGTTGATAATATGCGCCAGTATAAAACCAAAGTGACTTCCAAAATATATTAGCGACTGCAGTGCCCCAAGGTTTTTCACGGGTAAATTTACCTCGAGGTTTATTGTCATCCCAAGCCAGAACTGTGCTGCCACCAGTGCAAGAAGAAGAAAGATTAAGTTACGCATCTTAACGATAGTAACTGTTTTTCTATGTTCCATGGCGTTCTCACATTTCTATTGATTATTATTAATGTATCTCACATGGTCGTTTCTTGCAGGAAAGAGTTTCCAAAGAACTTAATTGGGGTTCTTTCAGGAAACATCCAGAGTTCCCGACTCTACCTTTCTGTATGCCCTGCTTGATCTTTTCCCGCTAATCCATTAGTTACCCATTCTAAAGAGCTTCAAATGTAGCCTCAAGGCTATCCTGCCTCCATTTGGCAACTTCATTATTCTGCCTGGCAAATTGCCCAGGCATTGAATATTGTAATACAATGTGAATTCACCAACGCCCTCTCCTTTCAAAAG
>JAJYPW010000131.1 GCA_021795055.1 Thermoplasmata archaeon | reverse complement strand
TTTTACGGTAAAGGACTCCACGAGGGAACTGACATGGAGCGACAAGGTACATGTTGTGACCAGCGCCTATAAAATTGGCAAAGAAAGGAATATCAAGGTCATTCCGAAGGTTTCCAGCAACAAATCTGTAAAGGCAGGCATAGTCGAAGAAGTGAAAGGGAGAAGCTACGACTTGCTTCTTATGGCATCGGAGAGCCGATCATTCTTTTCAAAGAGGATATTCGGCGGAATGGTAGATTACGTGGTCAGAAACGTGAACATCCCTGTAGCCGCCCTGTCAATCAAGACATCCGGATATCCGTATTCCTCCATTGTTTTTCCAATGAGCGAGAGACTGAACACAAAAGGATCCCTTTCGATGGCACTGGCTATTAAAAAGGCGATAGGAAAGCCGCTTTACATATACGACCTCAGGTTCATAGACCCTGCGCCACAGCATGGATTCCGCCTGCTTAATGACAATCTGGACAGGATAATCGAGGCCTACGGAGGCAATATCAACCTGGTGAGGGTGTCGGAGAACACAGTGCCCGAAAATTTCCTTAAGAGTGAACTTGCCAGGGAAAAGAACTCCCTGCTTGTACTGGGCATAAGAACGGATAACAGCGGGAAGGTAAAGGTCCCATCCGAGGTAAGGAACCTGGAGAAATCATTGCCTACGGATACCCTGATAGTCAAGAAATGAAGCTGGATCCATATTTTTCCTCTATTATCTGAAGGATCATGAAATCGACCTGTATCACGTTCACAATCAGGCTGCCGAAATATGGGAAGTTCTGGACCTCATTCTGGCCCAGCATGGCGCCAAGCGTCTGGTTGTAGTACGCGTAAGTCTGGTCCTGCATCAGGATTGTCAGTGAAGCGGCTACCCTGGGCAGCTCAATCATTGCCGCCGAATATGGGATATCGGGATCTACCCCTGAACCTGAAATGGTGATCTGTGTATATGGAATCTGGCTGACATTGATTCCGGGATTCTGGCTCATGAATTCTTTCAGGTAATATTCGGTCTGATTGGTGAAATTGGCATTGTCTATGGTGTAATTGTTGACTCCAGAGTAGGAGAAGTTATAGTCTGTGGCTGATGGCCTGCTCTGGAAGAAGAAAGACTGATTGAATGCCTCGGCCAGGTATTCTGAGCCGTATATTGTGCCGTTAATTGCTACCGGGCTACCATTGGCCCCGTTTCCGTCAACTTCCATAACTATCAGCGATTCAACTGACGGAATAGCAAACCCTAAGACGAACATCAGCAGGACAGTGAAAGCTCCAATCCTCAGGAATGAGGAAATCATATCGTTCTTCACCATACCACCCCGAATGAAGCAAGGGCAACGTAAATAGCCTTGATCGCAATAAATGGAAGTATTATTCCCCCGACGCCGTACAGATAGATATTCCTTTTGAGAAGTTCAGAGACAGACGAGGGCTTGAACCTGACACCTTTGAGAGCCATGGGAACCAGGAAGATGATGATGAAGGTGTTGAATATCAAGGCTGACGTTATTGCCAGCAATGGGTTCGTCAGATCCAGTAAGTTGAGGAATCCAAGGAATCCGAAGGAGGAGAATACTGCCGGCAGTATGACAAAATACTTTGACAGGTCGTTCGCGAAGCTGAAGGTTGTCAGCGCCCCTCTCGTTATCAGTATCTGTTTTCCTATGAAAATTATATCAATCAGCTTGGTAGGATCGTTGTCAAGGTCAATCATATTGGATGCGTCCTTTGCAGCGGCGGTCCCTGAATTCATTGCCAGTCCTACGTCTGCTTTCGCAAGTGCCGGCGCATCGTTTGTGCCGTCGCCCACCATCGCTACCATCCTGCTCTTGCCCTTCTCGTTCAGCACCACATTGTACTTGTCTTCAGGAGTGCTGTTGGCCACATATTCATCTATGCCTGCCTCATAAGAGATCTGCTTTGCGGTAACCTCGTCGTCTCCTGTGCACATTATGGTCTTGATCTGCATCTTCCTGAGTAGCTCCAGCCTTTCCCTGATGCCTGGTTTGAGCATGTCGGTCATCTCTATAACGCCGACGAATTTTCCTTCTACTGCCACCGGGATGGCTGTGCCACCACGGCTCGATATTTCCTTGCAGATACCTTCTATCGAGAGATCCTTGATCCCATACTTATTCTCCATCGCCCTGAGAGAACCCTTCATCACGTACCGGTCACCTTTGTGGATTCCGCTGAACTTGCTCACCGCCGAGAATGGGATGAACTCGTAATCCTGGAATTCATCTGGGATATTATCACCAAGCACTCTCCGGCAGGCCTTCACGATTGAAATTCCCTCCCGTGTCTGGTCCTTCTGTGAACATGCAAGACAATACCTGATGAAGTCAGCCTTATCCACGCCGGCTGCAGGGTAGAATTCCTTTGCTTCCCTGTCTCCCATGGTGATAGTCCCTGTCTTGTCCAGGATTATTGTATCAATATCTCCAGCGCTTTCCACTGCCCTTCCGCTCTTCGCCATCACGTTGAAGCTCGACATCCTGTTTACGGATGCAATCCCTATGGCAGTCAGCAGGCTCCCTATTGTTGTCGGGATGAGGCATATGAACAGCACGATGAGGAATTCCACATTCGGAGTCAGGCCAATGTATGACGATTCCGTGTAAAGCACGGAAACCACCATAAGGAATATGAGGGTGAAACCGGAAAGGAGAACAGTAAGGGCAATTTCGTTTGGTGTTCTCTCTCTTGACGATTTCTTTACGAGACCGATCATTTTGTCGATGAATGTCTCCCCTGGATCGGAAGTCACTCTTACCTTGATCGTGTCGGTGAGCAGGCGAGTGGAGCCGGTGACGCTATCTCCCAGAACTTTCAGAACCGGGCGCGATTCCCCGGTGATGTTTGCCTCGCTGACGTAGGCATTTCCTTCTATCACTTCTCCGTCCATTGGGATATCCTCGCCTTTCCTGACCAGGACAATGTCTCCTTTTTTCAGGGTGGATGAGCTCACAGGAACGGTTTCCTCGCCTACAATCAGATTGGCCATTGCCTCCTTCCTGAACTTTTGCAGAGAATCCACAATGGACTTGCTCTGCCCCTCCGATATTGCATAACCAAGGTTGGCAAA
>JAJYPW010000130.1 GCA_021795055.1 Thermoplasmata archaeon | reverse complement strand
GTACGCGAACCCCAACACTCAGGACAGCACTCAGGATGTTATGCACAACCAGGGTGGAATCGTCGGTCACTGCATCATAGAACTCAAAATATCCCCCGATCCCGTCAGGATATTCTCCCCTGTTCTTTATGAATTTCGGGATGCGTGGCCTGCCTGCCAGGAGTGAATAGAGAAAAAGCCCAAACCTCACTGCTGTACTTGAGGCTGAATAATCGTCTATCAGAATCCTGAACTCAATCTTCCTTACGATATTCGTGCTGCGAAGAAGGTATTCCCTCTCCCTGATAAGATCCCGCGTCAGGAATATACGTCCCTGCTGCAGGTACCTGAGGCCGCCATGAATTAGCTTGGAAGATGCAGAACTAGTTCCGGAGGCGAAGTCCCCTCTCTCAAGCAGGAGGACCTTTGCACCTGTTGCCGAGAGAGCGTTTGCCGTGCCTGCGCCAGTAATCCCGCCGCCTATCACGATCACGTCGAACTGCTGTCGCTGCTTCAGCGCAGAAAGCGTGGCCTTTCTGGTTGCTGAACTGAATTCACCAGGGCTATTCGTCCTTCCCGCTGCCCCCGTAATCGTTGAAGAGCTTTTCCTTCCCGCCGGACAGCTTTTCCCTGTACTTCTCGGTAACCGCTACCCAGGTCCAGAAGCAGCCTTCCACTATCCCTTTATCTTCTGAGGTCATTTCTTTTCGCCGCCGAGGGTTCTGGAGAAAAATGAAAGCATCTGTGCACGTGCAAGTTCCGCGGCCTCCTTGTGGTAGCTCATTGCGCTGTGGTTGAAGAATGCATGATGCGTGCCTGGATAGAAGTTGAGCTGGAACCTCACCTTATGCTTCACCACGTTCGCCAGCAATTCCGGAAGCCCTCCATTGATTCCCTCATCTTCGCCAGCGTATATGCCGAGCACCTCACCCTTAATCTTTGAGAGCGCATCTATCGGTTTTGGATTGACACCATAGAAGACCACTGTCGCGTCAAATGGGATCATTGTCGAGGCCTGGAAGGAAAGGCCTCCACCCATGCAGAACCCCACAATTCCAGTTTTTGTTACCTTCCTCTTTTTCCTGATGAATGCATACGCATCACTGATGTAAGAGAACAGGCTCTCCTCAAGGCTGGCCCGTTCAGACGTCAGTATTTTTGCCACTTTCCGCTGGGTATCATTCATCTTTGCCATTATACCGGCTATTGCTTCCCTGTCATTCCTCTTCTCTGAAGGCAGCGACCACATTGGCCTCATCGCATCCACTATGTTTTCTTCCGTGAGAAGATCAATCAGGTCACTTCTTGAATAGAGATGGGGTGCAATGGTGTAAAAGCCCTCCCTGCTCAGTAGCCGGCTCACATCCCGGATGAAGTCGGTCAGCCCCCAAATCTCCTGTATCACTATTACCGCCGGATGTGCGCCCATATCCTTCGGGCCCGCCATGAAACACTTCACCTGGGTGCCGTCTTTTGCGCTGTAGCCGGCTTCTTCCTCAAAAATTTCGTTCATATCACATTAAAGCTAACAGATTATTTAAGTGTTGAACGTAAAGCCACGACCTGTCCGGCAATGAGTTACCGATGGACGAGACTGCGATATTTGAAAGTACCGCCTTGTTGATCGAGATAAGCTGGAAGAACGCAAAAACGATAAATGGGCTGCCCTCAATGATCCTGTGTGCAAGATAGACCGCGAGAAGGAAGTGGATCATTGCTTCACCGAAAGAGAATGCACCGGGAAATACCTAGCTAGTACTTCCCTGAACAGCTTTATGTTCCTCCCTTCCTTGCCAATCACTCTTCCAATTTCCTCGGGTGCAACGGAGACCTGTATATCGGTCTGCCCCTCCTTCCAATTTATATGTATCTCCCTGACGCCGTACCTGAAAAGAATGTTCCTGGTCATTGTAAGGAGATCCCTGGAGGCCTCTGCCATTATGATGTGTTTGTTTATCCTATCCTTGAGAACGGAGACAACGTTCGGGTTTCTCTTGAATATGTTGCCCATCTTCTTTTCGTTCACTACAAAAAGCACAATATCCTCAGTTTCCATGCATTCCCTAAGATTCTCGTGGGTGACGCTCTCAAAGAGGGCTATATATCCCATCAGCCTGTTATCTATGGTAATTTCGTTCGCCAAGTGAAATCATTCCTTTCTGGTTACGCCCTTGTACACGAGGTTCACGGAACCAGTCCCCAGAGTGACTGGCTGCCCGACGATGATGTTCTCAGCGACGCCGGTAAGGGTATCTATCTCTCCCATCAGCCCTGCCCTCAGGAGATGCTTTGTGGTGATTTCAAAGGCCGCCCTCGCCAGAACGCTGCTTTTCCTCCCTGAAATTCCCTGCCTGCCAACAGCCCGGACAGAACCGGTGAATGTCATCATGTCAGCGACCAGCATCAGATGCCTCATATCAACTTCCAGACCCTGTTCCTGGAGGGTGTTGAGGGATTCCTTGAATATGGCATTCCTGGCAGCTTCGATTCCCAGGATTTCCGCAATTTCCGTTATGTCATTTGTGGTGGTGTTGTATGCGTCAATCTCATCAATATCCAGCACTCCCTTGAGATTACTACCCTGTGTGAAGATAAGCCATTCCCCGCTTCTTTCATCGATACGACCTATTGCCCTCTTAATCCCCGGGACTCCCTTGATTGACATCGTCTTGAGCTGTTCCTGAATCTGGTATAGACGCTTGAAGGTCTCCTGCTGCGGCTTCACTGTAAGCTCATTTTTCTCTTCATCCTTCACGACACTCATCTGGCTCGCCTTTCCCAGGGCAGCCTCTATATCGCTAAAATCCACAAGCCTTTCCTTCATCCTGGCAGGAACTGGCCTGACCGTTACAGAAAGTTCCGCAGTGTCGGTTATTATGTCGGCGACATCGTTGATTGTAGTATTCTCAAGCTTCTTGATTATATTCATAACTGACTGCTGGCTCTTTGCGAACTTGGGCTTCAGATGGATTTCCATAGATGGTGTGGACGGTGTCCTCCTTGCATCAACTATTTCTATCAGCCTTGGAAGACCGAGAGTGACGTTCATTTCCCTGACACCTGCAAAGTGGAAGGTACGCATTGTCATCTGAGTGCCTGGCTCCCCGATACTCTGTGCTGCAAT
>JAJYPW010000010.1 GCA_021795055.1 Thermoplasmata archaeon | reverse complement strand
TATAGTTATTCCGGCAGTATCCACGATAACAGGCATAGGTTATGATCACACAGACAAGCTTGGTACAAGCCTCTCCGACATAGCGTATGAAAAGGCAGGAATAATCAAGCCCAACGTGCCGGTTGTACTCTCGGACAGAAAGCCTGAGGTGGTTTCGGTTGTAAGGAAAATCGCTGCCAGGAATAATTCAAGACTTATAATCCCGGGCAACGACTATAAAGTGAAGGATCTGGAACTTGGGATAGACGGTACAAGACTTACCCTGAATTCTCCCGTCGGGGATTACCACATAGAATCAGAAATGATCGGGGATTTCCAGGTGAGCAACATCATTTCTGCGATCGCCTCGATTGAAGCCGCTTCCCCCGAGGGCATCTACGCCAGGGAGATCGAGAAAGGCATAAAAATATCGAGATGGCCTGCCAGGCTGGAACTGATTTCCAAGGATCCGCCGGTTGTCCTAGACTGCGCGCACAATCCGCACGCAGCTGGTGCCCTTGTGAGGAACTGGAAGGTGATCTCGGCCGAAAAACCGGTTCTGGTGACGGGAATGCTGAAGGACAAGGACATAATGGGAGTTATGTCTAAGCTCAGCACTTTATTAGAGGAAGTTATCTTTACAACACCACATCAGCCGGAATGCGCCTCAGATCCTGAATATTTGCAGATGATTACCCAACATATGTTCAAGAGAACCAGGGTAATACGTGATCCGGTAGAAGCCTATCAGGCTGCAAAGAACATGGGGAAGCCGGTGCTGGTCGCGGGATCCATGTATCTTGTGGGTATTATAAAAAAATTTGAGCATGCTGACATGAGGCCGTTTAAATAAGCTTTAATAAAGCCCCTCTGGATCAATTTATTGATCCCAATTAACTTAATACCATGCGCGGACTGTTACGTCCGATGAACCCCTTTCTCGATAGACCATTTGAAAACTCGATTCTTTCCGGAGACCTTACAGTTCTTGGGGGTTCTTACATACCTGATACCTTGCCGCACAGGGAGGAACAGATACAGAAACTTGTTTACCTGCTGGAGAGCATAATGAGAAACATAAACCCGTCAAACCTCCTGATTTATGGCCGTACCGGTTCTGGAAAGACATCGACCGTTGCTCATGTCACATCCCTGTTATCAGAAGCTCTCCCAGGCAAAATCTCAGTCAAGATCATCAACTGCCAGGTTTACGATTCAATATATTCCATAATTGTGACGCTGGTGAATTCCCTTTCAACAGATGAGGGCCAGAATATTCCGCTTTCCGGATGGACTCTCGACAGAATTTATACTGAACTGATCAGAAGGATGGAAGACAGGAAGATTTACCTGCTTATAGTGCTGGACGAAATCGACAAGCTTGTTCAGAAGAACGGCAGCGATCCTATCTATGTGCTGTTGAAGCTGGCAGATGACCTGAAGAGGAAGAACTCCTCGCTGATTGGCATAACCAACTACATTGGTTTCGTGGAGAGCCTGGATGCCAGGGTCCAGAGCCGGCTGAGCCAGGAAACCATAATGTTTCCCCCCTACAATGCCGTTGAGCTCAGAGATATAATAAAATACAGGGTTAACGGAGTTGTCAAGAACGATGCAATCGAGGATTCGGCTATTTCCCTGTGCGCTGCAATCGCCGCTCAGGAACATGGGGATGCCCGGAAGGCTCTTGACCTGATGAGGATGTCTATCGAGATCGCCATTCGTGAAGGAATGGAGAAGATCACCGAAAGGGAGGTGGCGAGGGGCAAGGACATGCTTGAGATCAATGTTCTCAGGGAGACAATCAACGGGCTGCCGGTTCATTCGAAATTTGTCCTCCTTTCATCCGTGCTTTCCCAGGAGATTTCCAGGCGGCCATCCTTTACGGGAGAGGTTTATGACAATTATTGCGCAATATGCGGAGAGTTGGGTTATTCCCCTCTCACTTCAAGGCGCGTTGGGGACATACTTTCTGATCTGGATGACTCGGGCCTGATAGTGACCAAGATTGCAAACCTTGGGCGGCGTGGCCGGACCAGGTATGTGGAAGTGGGCGAAAAGCATGAGGAAATGAAAAAGTACATTCTCGAGGAGGATCAATTCTCAGGCTTTCATGGTCATAAGGTTGGTCGCCAGACAAAGTTCGATGCGGACTGGCCGGATAAGGACCGTAAGGGATCAGGCGCAGATGACATGAGTTCTGCTACAATGGATCCGGAGTCTATCGGCTGATTATGCACATGTCGTCATGCGTCCTGTTGAGTTTGAGCCTGTTTTTTTCAGCGAAATCCCCTGGCGCTTCAGTCCAGTCATAGTTGTCAACCACAATGAATGAATTTCTTCCAAGATGCGGGAAAACCGTTTCAAGTTCAAACATAACGTTCTCATAAGTGTGCTCGGAATCGTGGAAAAAAATATCCGGCTTTCCAGCTACTTCAAGCACTTTCCCGAGCAGGTGTCTGCTGCTGCCAATGTTCAGGTTCCAGAATTTGCGGAAAGAATCCGGGACGACGAAACCGACAGGCATTTCGCTATCCTCGCCATACTTCTCCCCGAGATCAATGCTGTGCAGTCTACCGTTGTTTCTGGAAATGCCGCTCAATATTGAATAACTTGAAGTTCCAGGCCCCACTCCGGTCTCAATCACGACCCTGGCACCCGATATCCTGCAAAGGCAGTAAAGATCGAACAGTTCGTCCTCGGAAACCTGCCAGTAATTGCCGTTGCCTATCGCCGACCTCACATGCGCAAGTACCGGTATAAATTCTGCAGAAACAGATTTAGGGTCGTAATTCAGGCCAAGCCTGCCGGCCAGATCAATCCAGTCTGTTTCCGCTGTCATCGAATTTGATCTCCCTGCCCACTTCAGCTATGATTACTGAAGAAAATCCTGCCTTCTCAACGGTATTTTTGAACATTACAGGATCGCTCCTGATGGCGTCGAACGTGTTATAGTGCATAGGTATTGTGTACTTTGAGCGCAGCATTGAGGTAGCATAGGTAGCTTCCTTCACGTGCATCGTATAATATCCACCTATGGGCAGGAGTGAAATGTGCGGGTGATACAGTTCTCTTATCAGTTCCATATCCTTGAAAACCCCCGTGTCCCCGGCATGATATATCCTGAGTGAATCACCGAAGACTATGCCCATGGGATTCCCCACATATCCTCCGTCAAGACTGGATGTGTGGAAAGCAAGAACCGAGGTGATATCTATGCCTTCAACGTTCACAGAGCCGCTGTAATTTATTGCATGAATCTTCAGATCAGGATGTTTTGCCTGTAATGCCCATCCAAGCTCCACCATAGTGACAAGGGTAGCGCCATTTTTCCTCGCAATCTCTACTGCGTCTCCCAGGTGATCAGAGTGCCCATGGGTGACGAGGACAATGTCAGCCTTTACCTCATCTTTCGTTATATCAGATTTGGGGTTTCCAGTGATAAAAGGATCCACAATGATCCTCTTATTTTTCGTTTCCACCTCAAAACAGGCATGTCCATGCCATTTCAAGACCGTTTGAGCCATAGTGGCAAAGCGAATTGTCATTTAATAGATTATCCCTTTCCAGCATTGGGACAGAAGTGCAGCAAACTAATGATCTTAAAATTGGAAATCGCCTGTCATTGTTATTCCAACCGGGTCCATAGCCTGGGAGTTATCAGCTTCTGAGGTGGTGTCGCAGGGAAGCTTACTCCAAATTCCCTGTCCACCCTTACAAAATGAAAAAATGGTAATCAGACGATCTTATCAGCAAACGTCCTGACAGGGTCTACTATGGTGTATCCTTTGCTGTCTGAGATAGCCTGAGTTGCCGGAGGGCTTGTAAGATAGTTCGGAATGTACTCATTCAGCCGCCTGGTGAAACTCGGAATCGTCCTGTTCTCCATGAATATACCTGTCGGAATTTTCTCGTCCCACTCAAGAGCCTTTGAGTTGGCCAGCTTGTACTTTTCCATCGGATCCTTGGTGGATTCAGTTATAATCGGATCCCAGGATTTGTCATCCTCAAGCTTGTAAACCCTCTGTCTGTAAAACTCCATTGTGTTGATGTTGTTGTAGGTTGGGCATGGCTGCAGCACGTCAATCAGGGAAGAGCCGTCGTTCATCAGCCCTCTCTTTATGATCTCCTTGAGCTGCTTGGTATCAAATGAGAACCCCCTCGCAACAAAGGAATAGCCTGCAGCGAGTGCCATTGCAACAGGATTCACCCTGTTATACACATTGGGCTTGGACAGGCTCTTGGTCTGCATTCCAAGTGGCATAGTGGGTGATGCCTGTCCCTTGGTAAGTCCATATACCTCGTTATCGAACAGGATTATCGTAAGCCCGGTGTTCCTTCGGCCCTCTGCCACAAAATGGCCAGCTCCAATGCTCAAAAGGTCCCCGTCGCCTCCTGTAACCAGTACCTTAAGCTTGGGGTTAGCCAGCTTCACTCCGGTAGCAAATGGGATGCCTCTTCCGTGCAGGGTGTGTGCTCCTGCAAGGTTCACGTAATGTGGAGTCTTGCCTGAACAGCCTATCCCCGAAATCACCACAGCATCCTGTGGACCATAGTTCATTTCCCCGAGTGCCTGTATCATTGAGGTGAGAATACCAAAATCCCCGCAGCCCGGGCACCAGTCAATCGCCAAATCTGTCCTGAAATTATGCGCCATTCTTTAACACCACTTCTTTTTCTTTTCCCTGTACTATCCTCTTCACTCCATCAACAAGTTCATCGACCGTCACATGCCTTCCGTTGTACTTGAGAATCCTGTTTGAAATATCGACCCCTGTATTCATACGTATAACCTGTGCGGCCTGGCCCAGCATGTTGCTCTCCACAATTATATTGGTCTGTCCGGCTCTCAATTCCTTTTCTACAAATTCAGAGGGAAACGGCATGAACATTCTGAGGTAAAGGATCCTGCAATTGATACCCTGTTTTGAAAGTATCTCCGCAGCTTCTATGGCCGGACCTTTCTGGCTGCCCCATGTCACTATGGTGATCTTGGCGTTCTTGTCGCCGTATATCACCGCTTTTTCCTCGACAGGGATTTCAGCAGCGGCTACCTTGACCTTCCTGAAACGCTTTTCCATTTGCGCTTCCCTCATTACGGTGTCTTCGGTAACATGGCCCAATTCGTCATGCTCGTCTCCCGTCAGCCAGAATATGTTCTTTCCATACGACCCCATTGCAGAGACGCCATCTTTCGTGTCCAGTGAATACCGTTTATATATGCCATTGCCGTCCGGCTCGTTTCGGCCGTATATCTTCTCTTTCTTTACATCAATTCCATCCACAAGCTCCGTGGTGTTTGCAAGGTTCTTATCTATCAGGTGAAGAACAGGCAATTGGTATCTCTGAGCATAATTGAGCGCCTTTATTGAATCATATATACACTCCCTCACGTCCCCTGATGAGAGTACGATCCTTGGAAATTCTCCGTGGCCCGTATTAAGGGCAAATAACAGATCGGACTGACCGTTTCGCGTGGGTAATCCAGTGCTTGGCCCTCCTCTCTGATAAAGGGTGATAACCAGAGGGATCTCATCCATTCCTGCGAAGGATATACCTTCAGCCATCAGCGAGAATCCTGGTCCGCTTGTAGCGGTGGCGCTTCTCGTCCCGGTCATCGCTGCACCGGCTGCCATTACTACTGCCGAAATTTCATCTTCAGTCTGCACTATTGTGACCCCACCAGAACCTAGGGTTTCAGCTTCTCCCGACAACCATTTTACTGCTTCGTGCTCTTCCAGTATTGAGCTTTCGTCGCTGGCAGGCGTGATAGGGTAGTAAGTCTGAAATCTCAGACCTCCCATGAGCTTGCCGATCGCAGCTCCATCATTGCCTGTGAGAAGGAACTGGGAAAGTTTGGCATTCTTTCCGGCGCTTTCACCTGCGAGTTTGTTATCCTGTGCGTATTTATATGCCTCGTCCACTACCTTGAGGTTGGGTGCTATAACTTTCTCCTTGCCCCCGAATATGTGTTTAATTGCCTCCTTTGTAGATTCCAATTCAATACCTATTATGGAAAGAGTGATTGCGGCACCAAGTGTATTATAATACCTGTTCGGGACGCCATCATCAACTGCCTTCCTTACGATTTCCTCGAAAGGTATGGGAAAGAGGATGCCACCATGGCTCTTCATATATTCGAGCATCCCGTTGACATTATTCTCCAGCTTGTTTTCATCCAGCACCGATTTTATTCTGGATGCGGTGTCCCTCATAATCATCCTTGCCTGTGATAGCTCGGATGTAGCGAACGAGGAATCGTAAATCACCTTCGTGCCCTTTCCTATATCTTCAAAATGCTCAAAGATAGTATCAGGATCAAGTGCAACGAGGATATCAGGCGGATACTTGAGTCCCTGAACCTTCGTGTCCCTGGCTCTGATGTGCACATAGCTGTGTCTCCCCTTAATGTTAGAGTGAAATTCCCTCGTGGAAAAAATATCAAATCCAGAAAAGGCGAAGGCTCTGCTCATCAAATTGGCGGAAGTATCTATCCCCCCTCCTTGGGGGCCACCAATGATAACATTGACGTCCAGTTTGGTCATTGTAGGCAAGGGATTGCCTGCGCTTTAAAATACTTTGACGCTTAAACATCAAGACAAATGATTAATATGAAATTTATGCCGGAGTTGTGTTGCACTATGCAGAAATGCCTATGTCTCAGAGAAAAGCAGATAAAGTTAATTTATCATATGTGAATCCAGTTATCAATGAAGACGACAATATCCCACATAAAGGCAGACATAGGCAGCCTTCCCGGCCACACTACCGTTTTTTCACCCGTTGTAAAGGAAGTGGAGGAATACGTCAGGAAACATTCCGCAGGTCTGCTTACGGATTATCACATCTCAAGCGTTGGCGACGATCTCCAGATAACAATGATACACCACGAGGGCATAGATTCTCCGGAAGTTCATGGACTCGCCTGGAATGCTTTCAAGGCAGGGACAGAGGTTGCCAAGAAGGTTGGCCTTTACGGAGCCGGCCAGGATCTTCTGAAAGATGCATTTTCGGGAAACATCAAGGGAATGGGCCCGGGGATAGCGGAGATGGACATCACGCCAAGAAAATCTGAGCCATTCATTGTCTACATGATGGATAAGACCGAGCCAGGCGCATTCAACCTGCCCATATACAAGATGTTTGCTGACCCATTCAACACGCCGGGCCTGGTCATTGACCCGAATATGCACGAAGGCTTCAGGTTCGAAATCTGGGATATACAAGAGGCAAAGAAAATAGAACTCTCCTCGCCGGAAAATCTGTATGATATCCTTGCGATGATTGGATCAAAGAGCAGATACGTAATCAAGAGGGTGTATACCAGAGAGAGCCATGAAAAACTGCCTGATGAAAATGTTGCAGTAATCACAACTGACAAGCTTTCACTTATCGCTGGCGAATATGTGGGAAAGGACGATCCCGCAGCAATAGTTCGTATCCAATCAGGGCTTCCCGCATCAGGAGAGTCCCTGGAAGCTTTTGCCCACCCTTTCCTGGTTTCTGGCTGGATGAGGGGATCGTTTAACGGCCCGTTGATGCCGGTCGGCCTGAACAACGCTAAAATGACGAGATTTGACGGTCCCCCAAGGGTAGTTGCGCTTGGCTTTGTCCTGAAAGACGGAAAACTGTCTGGGCCAGTCGATATGTTTGACGATCCTGCGTTTGATGGCGCCAGAAGAACCGCAGTTGATGTTGTCGATTACCTGCGAAGAATGGGGCCATTTGAACCGCACAGGCTGCCTGACTCCGAAATGGAATATACCACCCTCCCAAAGATTCTTGAAACTCTCGGGCCCAAGTTCGTGAAGATTGAGGATGCTCCGAAAAAGGCCAAAAAGTTGACAGAGTCCACAAAAGATTTCGACTGATCTCCAAAAACATAGTTTCTGCAATACGGCGTTACGCCATCAGGCGTAACATAATTTCCCACTATTTCCAAAGGATCGAGGTATTACTATCATCTTCCATAATCTGAGTTTGTCCACGCATATCGATTTTTTCATGATCTTCGGGTTATGCCGCATGAAGCGTTAGGCAAGAAGAACTATCCCATCGGACTTTGCGGCCGGTTCCGGCCGGATATGCAGATTCATATGAAGGAATCATTGATCTGGAGCAAGAATATGAAGAGAACCACAGCCATGCGGCTTATGCCGTAATTTAGGATTGGTGATTACAAAATCTATATTACCTGATGCCTCCATGTATTCCTGAGGTTCAATTTCAATGCCTGCGGATGTGGTTTGCGGGATGAAGGTCAAGGAAAAGGGGTCAATCCATGAAGAATTTGGCGGATCTCTGTTTTACTTTTGTTCTGAGGATTGCAGGAATGAATTTCGGAAGAATCCCCTGAAGTTTGCTAAATGATTGGCTAAACCTGGGATTTAATATCTGGCTGTCGGGTTCATGACTGAAATCGCACGATCGCCTAAAAGTATAAACCGAATAAGGCTAAGGCATCCACCCGTTGGATTGGTTATATACTACTTCTAAATATTGGCCCACAACCGATGTAACGGGAGGACTGGATCAACTTGGCATTTCCTGAAGCTGTAGAAAGACGACTGAACAAGAAAATATGCATGAGATGCAACGCGAGAAACCCTATCAGGGCAGAGCGTTGCAGAAGATGTGGATACACCGGACTTAGGATGAAGGCAAAAGAGAGGAGAGGAGGACAGTAGACGTCTTTTTCGGAACAATTAAGTGTAGCCATTCTCAGAATGGAGGGCACGAATTGTGAGGATGAGGCCTTCAGGGCGTTTCTGTCAACAGGATTCTTGCCAGAATATGTCCATATAAACGAGCTGGACCGCGGTACAAAGAAACTGGAGAACTACTCTGCAATTTTCATTCCAGGAGGTTTTTCAGGTGGCGATTATATACGCGCAGGTGCGCTATTTTCTGCCAGGTTGAGAAGGCATTTTCGTTCGATATTGAATTTCGTGGATTCCCGAAAACCGGTCATCGGAGTCTGCAACGGATTCCAAGTCCTTGCCGAGCTGGGGATTTTGCCAGATAGCGGAGGGAACCAGGAAAGAGAAATAGCACTTTCCATCAACCAGTCCGGAAGATTCGAGTGCAGGGACACGTACCTGAGGGTTGAGAGAGATCAGAAACTGCTTGAGTCCGTGTTCAGGAAGGGAGACGTTGCGCTTTCCACCGTGGCGCACAGCGAGGGGCGGGTTGTGTTCAGGAATCATGATACAATGGATGAAATAGCTAGGAAGGGGCTTGCTATCCTGCGATATACAGATGGCTCCGGCAAACCGGCAGGCTACCCATGGAACCCGAACGGGTCGGCGGAAGATATTGCGGGCGTCATGAACCCGGAAGGGAATGTCATCGGCCTAATGCCTCATCCTGAAAGAAAGATTATGGCAGGTATCCCTCATGTGGGGAAAGTATTCGGCCTGGACTTTTTCAGGGCGATCAACAATTACCTGAAAAGCAACTGATCAGCAGCCCCTACCGAGTATATTTCTTATAATACCCCTGGCTTCTGCCCTGAAATCATCAAGGGTGGATTCGTTTACAAGCATGATGTCCGCTAGAGCAATCGCCTTCCCTACACCCCATTCAAGTTCCCTGTTGTCTCTCCTTACTAATTCTGACAGGGTATGTACATCATCCATGCGATTTCGTTTGACAATGCGATCAAGCCTTGTTTTCCTGTTGGCGAAGACGGCTATCAGGCAGGACCTGTCAGCCTCAGCTTCCCTGATAAAGAAATCAAGCTCCTCCGTGCTTCTCAATCCATCAATCACTACCAGTGGGCTCTCCACGTTCATCAGAGTGCGTCGTGCCCACACATCCTTCCCGAATTTCTCCCTTTCACTGGTGGCAAATTTTCCAATGTCCGCGTCACTGACAGGAATCTCTGATTCTGCCGCAAATTTGCGGACTGCATTTCCCATATGCAGGTCAGTGAATCCCTCATCAACACAGACCTGGATAAGCTCATCCTTGCCTGCGCCAGGCATCCCGGTTACGACTATAAGGCATGCATGTCTAACCAAAGAGAAATCCCATCCCCTTGTCAGCTTTTTCCTCCTCTTCATGAACTTTTCTCATCACTTCGTCCGTCCGTTTCCCGTCCAGAACGGTGCCATTATTTCCTATGATGCCGGAAGCTCTCTTGAATGATTCCTCGCTGCCTTCCAGTATCAGCAATATCTCGTCATCGCCCATTCCGAACTGTGAAGCATCCTTGGTGATTAGAGACTGCCTTCCGACAAGATCGTCTGCGGACACCTGATCGATTATAGCCCTGTTGGATTTCTTCAGCAGGAAGATTTTTGTCATGCAGTTTCCGGAAATGGAAATTCACTTAAATACAATTCTATTGAAATACGAAGAATTCTCCGGAGCTGAGATTGTAGAATACTTCCCTGTCACGTTTACGGGCTGTCCTGGGCAGTTTGAAATTTTCCTTTTCCAGAATGCCTGAATTGGGCCTCTCACCACTATCAACCGATATGCGCAGGATGTGCGCGGTATCCGGTGTAACTCCTACTGAAGCCACTGCCAGCTTAATCTGGCGTTTTCCGCTCAACAGCATCATGAAGAGGGTGCCTGGCTGCCTGACGCGTATTTCCCTGTTGATAAGCCTATAGGATTCCTCAAGAGCAATGATTACCTGTTCTTCGCTTATCAGTTTTTCAGCGTCGAGGTAAAAAGATTTATCCGCATCAGCGGAAACCAGGCTGTAGATATCGTCCTGCGTAAGGATCCGGGTGGGATGAAAGTATTCAATCTTAAACCGCATTTGTTCCTTTGTTCCCCAACTGGGAGGGTTTTCCGGTGGTGAATAATCCGGAGATTCTGCCAAGGAATTTCTGCCTCTCCTGTGTTGATTCAAGTGCCACTTCGAGCACCTCCTTTATGTTTTCCACAGGAACAATCTGTATTTTGTCCTTGTGGCTCTCATCCAGGATAATGTCCCCGACGTTTGCAGCCGGCACAATGACCTTTGTGAATCCAGATTCAATAGCCGCTTCCACCTTTGCGGTGACTCCTCCTATGGGAAGTACGCTCCCCCGTACAGTAAGTGATCCGGTCATTGCGAGTGTCTGGTCAATGGGTATCCCTTCAAGAGCAGAAATTATTGCAGTAGCAATTGAGATGCTTGCCGAATCGCCTTCCACTCCCTCATAGGTGCCTATGAACTGTATATGGATGTCAAGATCTGAAATGTCCTCCCCCGTGATCTTCTTTATGACAGCGGAAACGTTCTGTACTGCTTCCTTTGCTATCTCTCCCAGCTTCCCGGTGGCAATCACGCTTCCCTGGCCATTGTGCTGCGCCTGTGTAACTTCAGCGGCGATCGGCATTACAACGCCAGAAAAATCGGCCATTCCCGCATCAGAAGAACCCATCACTGCAAGACCGTTCACGACACCGATAGCCTTACCTTCAGATCTGAAAGTTTTGTAGAGTTTCTTTATCTCGATTCCGCGATCGGCAACCTGCTGCTCTAGAGGCTTGCTGATATTCTTTGCGGCAATGACATGCTTTGAATTCACTATCTTGGCATTCTCAGTGACCGCAATATCCCCTGCAACCCTGATGAGGCCACCCAATTCCCTGAGCCTGAGGGTAAGCTTTCCCCTTCTGCCGGATCTCTTCTGTGCCTCCTTTATTATCTCGATGATTGCCGAATTGTCAAAATGCGGTATCTTTTTGTCTTTTGCAATTTCCTGGGCAATAAACTGGACGAGTTTCTTCCTGTTCTCTTCATTGTCATCCATATTGCTCCTTACGTACACTTCATAGCCGTAGCCGCGTATCCTGGACCGCAGAGCAGGATGCATCCCCTGAACAGCATCCAGATTACCCGCAGCGACAAGTATGAAATCGCATGGAACAGGCTCTGTCTGCACCATGGCACCTGCGCTCCTTTCGCTCTGGCCCGATATCGAGAACTTCTTTTCCTGCATTGCAGTCAGGAGTGCCTGCTGGCTCTCCGGCCTAAGCAGGTTGATCTCATCTACGAAGAGGACTCCTCTGTGGGCTTTGTGAATGTTCCCAGCCTCTACCCGGTCGTGCGCAGGCGTCTCGAGTCCTCCTGACTGGAAAGGATCGTGCCTCACATCCCCTAGCAGGGCTCCGGAATGGGCTCCGGTCGAATCAATAAATGGGGCCTTGTCGGTGGGGGTATGCCCGACCAGCAATTTCGGGATCATGGCCTTCTCCGCCCTGACAGCAGGGTTCATGGCCATTGCCCAATATAATATGGCTGCAGCGATGATCGCCAAAAAAAGCAGGTCAATGTCTCTCAGCAATACGGTAAGTATGAGCCCGAGGAGGAAAATGGAAAAAATCAGAACGACAATGCCTCTTGACCGGTCTCTCCTGTCGTGCTCGGCTTTAATCTGATACTGCTTCACTATTTCCTTTCCCTTGCCAGCATGGTATGTTTTGACCCTTGGCCTGTTGGAATCCTCCGGGTTTGGAAAAACAACGAGGTCTTCCAGCTCTTCCTTTGGGAGAAAATCAGTCATCGACTGGGCGAGCATGGATTTTCCAGTTCCAGGGTCTCCGATAAGCATTACGTGTCGCTTTTGCATCGCAGCCTTTTTAACCACATAACCCGCCTCCTCCTGGCCAATAACCTGATCAAACAGTATCTTCGGGACCGGTATATCAGCAGTGCTCTTCACGTTAAGGGATTCAACCCACTGCTGGACTTCGTCCTGCTCGTCGCTCACGCTTCACAAATTGAATCAGAAGATTAATAGTTTTGTATTTAAAATGATTAAAAAAATTAGGAAAATTGTGTTTCCTTGCAATTCGTAAGGCATGCGGGTCAAGATCCGCAAAGGTTTGTTTAACCGGTTTCAATAGTGTAGCATGTCATTTAGTTTTGGGCAGGATCTTGTGGTGACGCTCTTCGGGGAGTCCCACGGACACTATGTTGGTGGGATACTCGACGGTTTGCCTTCGGGGCTGCCGGTAAACGGGGAAACCATTAAAAAATGGCTTCTGAGGAGACGACCTGGAAACAGTGAATTCACCTCGCAGCGCATGGAAGAAGATTCCTTCGAGATAATCTCCGGGTTAAAAAACGGAGCCACAAATGGAGGACCCATAGTTATTGCGATGCGGAATTCAGACGTAGTGTCCGATTCATACGAAAGAATAGAATTCATCCCCAGACCGGGGCATGCGGATTATCCTGCATGGGTCCGATATGGAAGATACCGGGATTTCAAAGGCGGGGGATTTTTCTCCGGAAGAATGACTGCGCCGCTTGTCGCAGTCGGATCCATTGCTATAGAAATTCTGGAAAAGCTCGGAATCAGGTCACTCTGCTACGTATCCCGCATTGGTGATGTGGCATTCAAACAGGAAGGGCCGATAGGTACGGACGATCCGTACAATTTCAAGACCAGGATTCCTTCCAGCGACAGGAATCAGGCAGCGGAAGAATTCCTTATGGGGCTGATGAGGAAAGGGGACTCAGTCGGAGCAGAGATTGCTGCAAGGATAAGCGGTGTTCCGGCAGGGATCGGGGATCCGTTCTTTGACTCGGTGGAGGCCCGTAT
>JAJYPW010000129.1 GCA_021795055.1 Thermoplasmata archaeon | reverse complement strand
GTCTATGCGTACATAGGCACCCTGAGCACTCTCAATAGTCCTTATTGGAATATATCTGCCCTCAGATTTAAGCTGATCTATTTCTGCTGAAGCCCAGTCTGTTCTGCCGGTCATGTTATAGTCTATTTTAGTCTGCACAAATATCTTTTGATCGGTAATCCGCAGCGCAACTAGTAGGGAGTTTCAGGAACTTCCAGCATCGTAATCATTTGCATCTGTAATATCTGCAGTCAAAAGTGTCAACACGGCATGCAATTATGGCCTCTTATTCCATGCTTCTGAGACAGAATTGATTAATCCGTATGGTGGTAAATGTGCGCTGGATCGGTTCCAGAATCTGGCATCGCCTGATCGCCATTCGTCTTTCCTGCAATGCCGATAAAATACTTCCATGCCACAAGTCTCCAAATGCACTTTTATGATTCGTCCGATGTACTGTTTTGTGCATGATCCCTATTAGGAAAAACCTCATGTAACATCATGAACAAAGTGCCGTAGGATGAAGTGTCAATCTTTTTTAAAATCCATGCGTTGCCGAACCATGAAAATTCTTGTTACCGGAGCCTCCGGGCAGGTGGGCTCGGAACTTATAACCGCACTGGCCAAGAAGTACGGCAAGGAGTCTGTGCTGGCATGTGACATCCGCAGTATGCCTGATTCAGAAATCCCATTTGTGGAGGCGGATGTGCGCGACCGCGATAGACTTGCAAAAGTGATCAGAGAAAATGGTGTGCAGAAAATATTCCATCTTGCTGCGCTCCTTTCAGCCTCCGGAGAAAAGAATCCTGCTCTTGCATTCGACGTGAACCTGCTTGGGACCTGGAACGTATTGACCACCGCAAGAGACCAGGGGGTGAAGCAGGTCATAATACCCAGCACCATCGGAGTCTTTGGCCCCGATACGCCAAAGAAAAATGTGCCGCCTACGACGGTTGTGCGTCCAAGGACAATGTATGGCATAACAAAATATGCAGCCGAACTCCTTGGCGACTATTTTTCATCTAAATTCAGCCTGGATTGCAGGGGGCTAAGGTTCCCAGGCCTCATCAGCTATCTCTCTCCACCAGGGGGCGGAACCACGGATTATTCCATAGAGATGATTGTTGCCGCAGCGCGCCATGAGCCATACGAGTGTTTCCTGGCAGAAAACACAAGGCTTCCCATGATGTATATGCAAGATGCCATATCCTCCCTCATCGATCTCTCAGAGGCGGATAATTCCAGGCTTACAAGAAGAACGGACTATCATGTTTCTTCCTTCAGCTTTACTCCGAAGGAACTCGAGGAGGAACTGCGCAGGCATTTTCCCTCCTTCAGCGTGACGTACAGGCCCGACTTCAGGCAGGGAATTGCGGATCAGTGGCCGGAGTCCCTTGACTACTCTGCGGCATCTGCGGATTGGGGATTCAAGCCGAGATTTGATTTCCGGCAGATGGTCTCGGACATGATTTCACATCTTGCCAGCCCGAATGCGAGCTGAGGCTGCCTGATGGCAACACTTGCTCTGATAAATTTCACCCACTCTGATCCCCTTTGCAAGGCAATTACGGGTATTGATACTGTCAGGGCAACACCTTCAGCCATTCTTGATGGGGTGCTCAAAGGAAGGTATGAATACGGAATGGTATCGCTGCTGGGATATATCAGGTATATGGACAGGCTCAGCCTGGTAGAAAGCGGCACAATCCACTCAAGCGGAAAGATACTTTCGACCATCCTTGTATCAAGGCAATTATCCATCAAACGGGGTTCACAGGTTTCCGTGACTGGGCACTCCGAGACCACGCTTTTCTACGCGAGGGCAATATCTGACAGTCTAGGTCTTGATCTTGAGTTTATACCTTCAAGATTCACAGAAGCCGAGGATCTTCTGAATGAGAAGGATTATGCACTGGTGATCGGGGACGAGGCCTTGAAGGTTTATCAGTCCAGATACAGGATTCTTATGGATATCGGATTTGAGTTTAACCTTCTCTTCCACCTGCCTCCGGTTTTTGCTGTCACTGTTGCGGGTAAGGATGCAGTTAACCCATCCATAAAGGGAATCATTGACGCTGCGGTGAGGAATTCATACATGTACCGAGAAGAGTACGCGAAAATAAACTCCAAAAAACTGGGGGTGAAGGATTCCATCCTTAACGAATATTACTCCAGGGTGCGGTATAGTTTTGACGATTCAGTGAGGAAAAGCATCGCATTTGTGGAATCTATTTATTCCAGCGGCAGAAGAATGCCAGTGTGAAAAGGTCACAGGCTTCAAATGCAAAAGAAATGATTTGTTTCCCATCATTCCCCAAAACGATGATGTCCGGATGTCTGTAAAGAAAATATGAGAGATGGAAAATAAAAGACACAGGGTAATCTGAACAGGTAAGGTGTTCAATTTAGCCGATATTCCTGTCTTCCATAAATTTAATTCCTACCAGAAGGCTTGGACCAAATGTTGCCACCATCAGCTCTGATTTCAGCTTTTTTTCGACAATTACAATTCATTTCATTCCCTATGTGTTTTCAGTCACCAGCGTGACTGAAGCAAACGGTGTCTCGCTCAATCCCGTAAGTGTTGCCCACAAACTGAAAACATGGGTTCCCCAGTAAGAGAACATATCGACCGTGTACCAGGTAGTATAGGTGAAATTGTACCTGCTCTGCGAATACCCTGAAGAAGCGGACCACTGTGGCTCGTTGAGAAGAGGCGACATGGTGAAGTTACGGGAAACTCCGTATCCAAACCAGCCAAGCTGGTTGTTATCGGTTGTGTTCTGCAGAGGCGGATTTCTGGGTCCTGACACGGCTCCGAAGTACATCTCCAACTTACTGGCGTTTGGCGGACCCAGGACGCTGGCGCCAACAGTGAAGGAGGAGGGATGAAGATTAGATTCGAGCGAGCCCTTAATAACCAGATAGGCGAAAATCTCTGTCATATCATACGTATCATATGTTCCATTTGGTATACTAAGCGCATAGAGTTCCCCACTTTCCAAGCTTATAGTCAGGGTGGAATTCGGATATCCGTTCTCGACGATAGTCGCATTTGCCGAAACGCTAAACCAGAGCGCATTCACACTACTGGGTGAGGTAAAATTCCCGGATATAGCAGTCGAGGAGTTGTTATCTAAAACGGTAACTGCATATGTTGGCGGTCATCTGTTCTCGTACGG
>JAJYPW010000128.1 GCA_021795055.1 Thermoplasmata archaeon | reverse complement strand
GATGCCATTTCCCGGGATAGAGACTCAATTTCACCACGTGGCCTGATACCCTGGCCAATTGCATGAACCCTTGTTATGAAATACGTTTCCTTCTCTTCAGAAAACCTTGTATAATCTCCATTAATCGACACATCGGATGGGCTCAGAGTTTGCCATCTCTTCCCGGAATGTCTGTTGCCATGTTTCCTTCTTACCGTTACCAGTATGAGGGCACTTATGAAAGCTGCAGCAATGGTGATTCCAAGGGAGGCGCTCCACCTCCACGCAAGGAACGAAACCGCCAGGCATAGAGCTATCAGCGTATATTGAATGTGCTTCGCATCGCCGTTTATTCCCTCAAGGACATTCGATGGGGTGGCAGCTGAACTATTCATGGCTTCTCAGCATAGGACTTCTGGTAAGCGGCGTTCCAATCAACTGCATAGGTATTCCTCGCCGATCCATAGTCAGTTCCACCAGCCACAGGCGGGAGTCCCATCCTTTGCATTTCGCCGCCTAGAGTGCCGTTCGAGACATAGTTTCCAATCGCAGGAATTGCCAGAGAAGGAGAAACGCTCTCAAAGAGGCTGTCAAACATTGTGACGCTGGTAAGGCTGCCGGTGAGGTTTCCAAATATCCTGGAACGTTCAACAAGCAGTAACGGTATTGATGCAGAGAGAAAAAGCGATCCTATCTGAACCAATGAATTTCCCGGGACCATTACCATCGGATAGAAAGCCAGCAGCATGAATATGGGAAGGATGGATGATTCAATTACAGTCCTCCATATGGTCAGTGCATATTTCTCAATTGGCGGGACCATTATCGCAAGGGAAATGAAAGGGAGTGTGACATAGGCAAATAACAGAAGTGCCGCGCGAACGGCCATGATTACAAAAACCGCAATAATTGGAATATCGTAGCCTGCAATCAGTATGAACCTTACTATGCCATTGCCTGATAGAAGGCTGGACCCGGAAGTCTGCAATATCAGAGTATTCCAGTCAACGCCGGAGGACCATATACTGCCGAAGACATATGACTCAAGAGAAAGCAGAATGTGCAGAATTTCAAGCGACATCAGTGCAAGGATTATTGAGTATATTGGTTTGTGGAGGGATGCTCCGCTCAGGGAAGGCGAAAGCGAAGCCCTGTATATGAAGTACAGAGCAAAGATTGACAGCAAAAGGGCAATTAAACCGGGCAGGCTTCCGCTGAGGAAATTCTGATAGTTCCCAAGAAATCCATTCATGCCCGGATTGAGAAGCATTCCGAAACTCTGGGATGGCTGAAAACCCTGTGATAACAGCAGGTTCCAGAGCACCGCTGTGGATTCCTGCGCGATAGCAAGAAAAGCGGACAGGATCTGTGAGATTACCGAGCTGATACCCGGGCCCGGTGCCAAAGGATCACGTACCCGTAGCTACGTAGTATACTATTGCGTACAGGGTTCCGGTGATCGCAAGGATGTAGATCACGGTTCCAAAAAAAGCGTATTTCGCGCGTACCTTTGCCTCGGCCCGGCGTTTTTCGTCTTCGCTGAAAAAGCCTATGGCTATTGGTAGCCATAGCAGACCGACTATTACAGCAGATACGCCGACAATGAGTGCAAAAAAACGGTTCACAACATCTGAAACAGAGGTAAAAGTTCCACTTTGTACCACAAGTTCACTTATGTACATCCGGCCCGTATATACAGGTTTTACTTAAATTACCCGCATTTCAGCCGTTTTTCAGAACTTAGGAGGAAACTGCTTAATCTCCTTCAGCTGTTTTTTGCGATGTTCGCTTCTTTTCGCGCCCTCATCCCACCTTGTTCTGTCCTCTTCTGTTTCTATTTTCAGGTCTGGAACCTGAACGGGTTTCCCGAGATCGTCAACGGCGACATATGTAAGGAATGCCCTGGTTGCAAATCTCTTAGCACCAGTGATATGATCCTCCGTAAAGACAGTGGTTTCCACCTCCATCGTTTCCCTTGTCACATAGTCTATTTTCGACTCAATGGTGACAATGTCGCCCATTTTAATGGGGGTTAGAAAGTAAAGTGAGTCTATGCTACCGGTGACAACCTTGCTTCTGGAATGCTTGAAGGCGGATATTGAGGCTACATTGTCTATCCACTCCATCAGCCGGCCGCCGTAAAGATTGCCGAAGACATTGGTGTCCGGCGGTAGAACCACCCTCTGTACCATTGCAAATGATTCCTTCCAGCTCTTGGATTCCATAAAGCCCGAAAGGGATTTCCTATTTAACCTATCATCATAAGATCACGAGACAGCATGAGGCTTGATTGCTCCGCCCGTGAAACGCTTTTCGTATACACTGGATACAGCGTTCCACATTGGTGCTTTGATCAAAGGGACAGGCAAAGAGATATCAAATAATACGAGGCGCTACATGATGAGATGCAGGATCTGGAGGCTGAAAAGAAGCAGGTTGCCGTGGAAGCGCTGAAGTTAGTGAAGGATGGAATGAGCGTTGGCCTGGGAACAGGTTCTACCGTGAAATATTTCATTGAAGGACTGGCAGCACGAGTTCAGGAGGGGCTTGAAATCACTGGATTACCCACTTCCAGGCAAACCGAGCAAGCGGCACGCAAACTTGGGATTCCGCTCGAACTGGATCTCGATCATGTGGACATCGATGTTGATGGAACCGATGCATTCGATCTGCACGGCACATTGATAAAGGGTGGCGGTGGAGCCCTTTTCAGGGAAAAGGTGGTGGCGTACAACAGCAGTTATGTTGTGATTATCGCAGACTCAACCAAATTACGGCAGAATTATCATGGAGAAACCCTCATTCCGGTTGAAATTCTTCCATTCGCAAAAAACATGACGGTCAAGAATCTGGAAAGGCTGGGATGCAGTGTTGCACTGAGGCAGGAAGGCGAATTCATTACGGATGGAGGCAATATTATAGCAGACTGTACCTTTGCAAGCATGGATGACCCAGAAACCCTGGAGAAGAAACTGAAGGGAGTCCCTGGAGTGATAGAGGCAGGCATCTTTTACGGAATCGCTGATCTCTTAATTTTTGTAAAGGATCATTCGATAGCTAGAATGATGCTCTGAACTATTTCTTGAAACTCTTCAGGGCTTCAATGGTTCCGTTTATCTCGCCGATCTTTGCGGAAAGGTCCTGGATGATCTCTTCCAGTATCTCGTTGAAACCCTAGATCG
>JAJYPW010000127.1 GCA_021795055.1 Thermoplasmata archaeon | reverse complement strand
GGCTCTTGAATATCTTGCTGAAGCAAGGGAAGAGACAGGCATGCTGGTTGCCACGGAATTGCTGGATTACGACATGGTGCCGCTGTTCCTGAACACTGTGGATTTCATTCAGATAGGATCTCGGAACTGCCAGAATTTTCCTCTCCTGAAAAAGGTGGGCAGGATGAACAAGCCTGTCATTCTGAAGCGTGGCTTTGGGAATACCATTGACGAATTCATCAAGGCGGCACGATACATTACCCACGAGGGAAACAGCCGGGTGATTCTCGTAGAAAGGGGAATAAGGACTTTTGAATCGGCGACGCGTTTCACGCTTGACATTTCCTCCATCCCCGTAATAAAGGAAAAAAGTGAGTTTCCGATCGTTGTCGATCCTAGCCATCCTGCCGGACTTGCAAGGTATGTGGAACCTCTCGCCCTGGCCGGGGTCGCTGCTGGTGCGGACGGACTGATGGTAGAGGTGCACCCTGATCCCAGGAAGGCCCTGAGTGATCCTCTTCAGCAGATCAACTTCAAGTCATTTTCCGGGCTGATGGAGAAGACCGAATCCATCCTTGGATCACTTGGCAGGGTGTCATTGAGGCTGGAAGAGCGCCAGCGCGGGCAGTACGATATATATAAATAGAGTCGTTTGCTTTCGTCTTGCCTTAGAAAACGGTGCTGACAAATGCAAGATGGTGACTTCATAAAGATCGATTATGAGATGAGGGCTGGCGAAGACAAACAGTTGATTGAAACAAACGTGGAAAAGACCGCCAGAGACAGCGGCATATTTGAGGAAAACGGTTATTACGGGGATTTTGTTGCCATCGTAGGCTCAGATCTGTTCTTCAAGGTGTTGAATGAGTCCTTCCTGCAGGCAGAAGTGGGCAAGGAATACGAGATCAGCATTAAGCCGGAGGATGCCTTCGGCGTCAGGGATCCCAAGAACATCCATGTTCACACCGTGAGAGAATTTGAGCGCCTGAAAATAGAGCCTGAGGTCGGGAAGGAAGTTGTTGTCAACAGGCGCAGGGGGAAGGTCATTTCCGTCACTCCAGGAAGGATAGTTGTCGACTACAACAACAGATACGCGGGAAAGACAATCTTTTACAAGTACACTGTCAGGGAAAAGGTTGAGGACGTTCCCGCCAAGGCCACTGCAATTCTGAGAATCTATTATCCAAAGGAATCTGCCAACTTCGCAGTGACCTCGGATTCAAACACTATCAGGATTGTTGTATCCGAGGCTTCCAAATTCGACCTTGTGTGGCTTGAGGCAAAGTATCAGATTGTCAACGAGATCAGGAAGTACGTGAAGGATTTTGACATTGACATCACCGAGCATTACTCAAAGCAGGCCGAGGAGAAACCAGCCACAGATGGTGGGGAAACTCACGAGCCGCAGGCCAGCGAGCAGAACGTTACCCAGTCGCAGTGATCCTGCCCGGGCTACGGAGGACTTCAATTCTGATCTTGCCGGAAGAGTTGAAGTTGTACTTGTAGAGCCAAAGTATCAGGGCAACATAGGTGCAGTTGCAAGGGTGATGAAAAACACCGGCTTTACCAGATTGACAATGACCGGCAATGTTGTAATTGGGGATGAAGCCCAGATAAGGTCTATGGGAGGAAGGAAAATACTTGATGAAAGCAGGCACATATCTTCAATCAATGATCTTGATCCGGACTGTTATCTCGTCGCAACTTCAAGTGTTTCCACTATCACCGGCAGAAGATACAGGCGCATACCTATCTCAGTGGAGGAATTGTGGGAGAAGATCAGATCCGACAGAAACAGGTACTGTATCCTCTTTGGAAGAGAGGACGACGGCCTGCTGAACGAGGAGATAGAAGTATGCCATTACTTTGTCACCTTGCGCGGCAACCCTGATTACCCGGTATACAACCTGTCGCATGCTGCAGCCATTATACTTTATAAGTCTCTGGAGGCCGCAGTGCCGGCAGATTCCGCGGAGGAGACCATATCGGGGGAAGATGCGGACAGGATGGTAGAACTTGCAGCAAAAGCCCTGATTTCTTCGGGCTATCCTGAGCACAAAGTGGAGAACTCGATGGTCATGATGAGGCGGATCATTTCCAGGGCGGATCTGCGTAAAAAGGAGTACTTCAAGCTTATGGGGATCATAAAGGTGCTGTCCAGCAGCGTCAGGAATGAAAGCCGGGGAAAAGGGTCGCAAAGGCGATGAACCATACTGTGCATCAGCAATTGTGGCAGTATACCTGCCAACAAATATATACGGAAACTGCATCAGCCCTGAGAAAGAGATTGGATCCCGCTGAGACGGGAAGCGCTCTTTTGAAGACGGTGATGCCATGCCAATAGATGTTTCGAGAAAGACGAGCCCTGTGCTCAGCAATACGATAATCCAGCTTAACGAGCTTTCCAGAAAGAATCAGTCAACTTTCTGGAGAGACATAGCGGAAAGGCTTTCAGCCGGAAGGAGAAGGTATGCCAGCGTTGATTTGGGGAAGATTGAAAGACTGTGCAATGAGGGTGATACCGTGGTAGTTCCCGGTGCGGTTCTGGGAGGAGGCAATCTCCAGAAGAAAATTACTGTTTCTGCACTCAGGTTCTCATCCTCCGCAGTTGACAAGATAGCCAGCGTTGGCGGAAAACACACTTCGCTGGTGCAGATGGCCGAGGAGAATCCCAAGGGGACCAACATAAAGATCATAAGGTGATGAAATGCAGTATATAGACGCAGAAAATCTGATTTACGGCAGGCTTTCAGCTTACGTTGCAAAGGCCCTGCTAAACGGCGACGAAGTAACTATCATAAATTCCCACAGAGTCGCAGTCACTGGAAACAGGAGCTTCATTTTACGGAAATTCAAGGAACGGATGGAAATAGGCAGCGTGCGCAAGGGGCCACACTACCCGAGAACTCCCAACCAGATACTCAGAAGATCAATCGGGGACATGCTGCCCAAAAAGAGGACAAGGGGAAAGGAAGCTCTGGGAAGGTGCAAGGTTTATACCATCAGACCAACTTCCATGAAAGATATCAAGTTCGAGAGCCTGGAGAATGCCAGGAATGCGAAATCTACCGGTTTTCTCACGCTTGCAGAGATATCAAAAGAACTTGGCTATAAGGTGAAAGAATGAGCGAAAGGAAGCCCGTAATTATTTACACATCAGGAAAGAGAAAAACTGCTGTTGCCAGAGCTGTAACCAGAAAGGGAAAAGGGTTGATTACCGTAAATGGAAAGCC
>JAJYPW010000126.1 GCA_021795055.1 Thermoplasmata archaeon | reverse complement strand
GGACCTCTTCAGGCTCTACTTCTACACGCTGGTACCGGCATTTGGAGACATTGCCACAAGGTCCGACTCCTATTCCTACCTGTCAAGATCGGTGCAGAAATTTCATTCACCCGATCAGGTCAGTTCGATGCTTGAGGATGCTGGATTCAGGAACATCAGGAGAATATCCCGCGCACTCTCCGTCATAAACATACATTCGGCAACAAAATAGATTCTTCAATGAATCCCCGGGAATGAATACGGAATTTGCTGCTTTTCTCAAACCGGAAAAGTTCCTCTATTTATGATTTCTGCCACACTTGGTCCGGTTGACGTCATATATGGCTCACTATTTCCAGGTATCTCTTGACCACTTCCCTGCCCTTCTGGGTTATCTCAACCCTTACCTTCGGGGACGAGAAAAAGGAATACCTTGTTGTCACCACGTAACCGGCTGATTCAAGCCGGGATATGTGGTTGTGCAGGCTCCCTTTCCCTGACCCGGTGAGTTTGAGAAGATCCGAGAAGTTGAGCCTCCTGTTCATGCCCAGTGATATCAGTATTGTCAGCCTTACGGAGGACTTCAGCGCAGGATCGTTGATCGACTCGAAAAGCCTCGAATACCTGTCGATCGAATCCATGGATTCACTCTCTCCCATCCAGGCCTCCCAGAACCTCCGTGGACTGGTAAAATGAGATAATGGATGCGATCATCCATGAAGCTATCACCATTGTCCAGATCATCAGGAGAAAGCTTTGGTTCAGCATTGCCACACTGGCTGCCACCTCCGATATCCCTCCTATGAACAGCGATGCGGGTGCAATTAAGCCTTCAGGAGTAAGTCTGCCGAGGCTCGTGTAATTAACGTAAAAAGTGCCAAAGCTCCCGGCTGAATACAGAATGATGATGGAAACGATACCAGCATCAAGGACATATCTCCGATCTGCCGCGTCAAACAGAATAAACGAATTCAGAATAACATAAACTGCGATCGTTATCAGTATGATCGTTCTTGCCCCTGATCCGGACCCTTTTATTTTCGATGCTCTGATGCTGTTCCTGAACCGTGAGGTCTTCTTCGATCTTCTAAATAAACGCTGGGAGACAAAAAAGCCGGTTATGATGCCTACTATGGTGAAAATTGAATCCGCCGCCTGGCCCAGAAAAAAAGATCCCATGACCAATAGCAGAAAATCCACCGCCCAGACTCCATAGAAAAACCCGAATGCGCGCCTGATCAGGAATTCCTGGAACTCGACTGCTCTTTTTCCGGCAAACAGGAATTCATCGGTCCTGAACTCCGTGATGTCATCTGTCATAGCTGGGCCCGTTCATCGAGGGATGAAACCTTTACGTTCCGTAAAAGCATAACGTCAATAACTGCCATTGCAAGGGTCCAGAGTGATAGAGAAATTATCATATAAGGGGTGAACACAGTATATATCCCACCAGCTACGGGCAGTGATTCCAGCCCCAGGAAGGATGACTGAAATGCCACCACGAAGGCACTGAACGGAACCAGGTAGAAGATATAAACATTGTTGATGCCACTGGTGAGAGTCAGTATTCCAAATCCGTAGGAGAGGAGCATTGGTACACTCTGTATATAGTTCACGGTCTTTGCGCCAAGATAGTTTATGGTAATCAGAACAATGAAAAGTGCCATGAATATCATGAACATCTCGCCCACAATTATTATGAGATACGAATATGCATAATTCCTTGAGTATATGATGAAATCGAACTTGAAGCTGAAGACCAGCGTTGCGATTATCAGAATCACCGTTGCGAGGGATGCCCCCACCAGAAGTGAGGAGAATACGATGTTGTAAAGATACGATTTGCGTGAGAACCTGGTGAATTTGAAAAGATACGGAAGCGAAGCGGACGAATATATTGCAGACTGGGCTATTGTTGTAGAAATTGTGCCGAACATGAAGAGTATGATGATCCCCATCCATGCAATGGAGTAGTACGTCTGATCCAATACTGTTGCACCGATCCCTGAATTCGCCTGGCTGTAGCCAATGTAAAGCAGGAACAGCCCAAAAAACATGCCGAAAATCCAGACCCTTCTGCTTAGGACTATGTTTTTTGCAAAGTATTTCAGCAGCACTTCATATCACTCTCCCCATGGTTCCGATTTTTTCGATGTCTGTCATGGGTATCTCTCCGTGATCGACAGTTATGCTGAACGACTTTTCGTCGATGGAGACTCTGTAAACTGCCCCCTCCTCTGATCCCCGGTTGAAGTAGTATCTCCCTGCCATTGTGGGATCCAGAGGACCCAGCAGTTTTCCCATGACAAGGATATACATCCTCCATTCCCTCATGATCCCCAGAATCCCCAGGTCATGCGTCGATAAAATCACCGACGCGTCTGTCCCGTTGACTAAGTCGAAAAGCAGTTTCCTCCTTTCAAAATCAACATTCTCAAACGGCTCGTCAAGTATGACAAGACCGCTGCCACTGCCTATCGCCATGAGGGTGAACAGTATCTTCTGCTGACCGGTGCTCAATTTCCATGGCTTCTGTTCAAGGATTTCCTGGAGGGAGAATCTCCTTAGCCGGTTAATCAGGTCGTTGTCGTCAAATCCCTTGATAAGACCATAAGCCGAGACAAGATCGTTGCAGCTGACGGGAAGAAACCTGTAACACTCAGACAGGTTGGACGAGACGTCAAGCTCCCTGGATGATTCTTTCAGATCCTTTCCGTTGTACAGCACTGATCCGCATGATATATCAACAAGGCCCAGCAGGGCCTTCAACAGCGTCGTTTTTCCGGATCCGTTCGCGCCCACAATGACACATTTGCTTCGAGCTTGGATTTCAAGGCTGGCTTTATTCAGCACTGTGTTGCCCCCAAAACTCACCGTCATTCCATCGATCTTAAGCATGAAAAGAAATCTGTATCCCTTATAAATTATCGGTCATGGGTTCATTTTTTGAACCTTCTCCATGTTCGGATCATGAAATTATCCTGTCCCGCCATTTTATGATATTCCCGCGAGCATGGAAGGATTTCTCCGTGTCTTAACCCGCTATGATTTTATATCTATAATTAATGCGAGAAATATGTTTGAGAGGATGAAAAGCGGCTGGAGACTTGCCAGGATGGTCAGGAAAAGCGTCTCAAGGGATCGGAGCCTGTATCTTTTCCCCATTCTGACCGGCATTCTTGGCGTTGTGATCTTCGCCGTCACATTCCTGCTCCTCTTTATTGAGATACCCGTTTCCTCGTCATCAAGCAACTTCTATTTT
>JAJYPW010000125.1 GCA_021795055.1 Thermoplasmata archaeon | reverse complement strand
ATTCCCGAGAATTGAGATCGCCAGGCATATTTCGCTTATGGGGCAGGAAATCCCCATGCCCTTTGCCCTCTCGGTCAATGATATACTCAGGACTTCCGTCTATTCCAATCCCAAAAATAAAGATCGCGTGGAAGAAATTCTTGATATTTGCAGCATATCGGCATTGAGATACCGTGACTATAACACCCTGAGCGGAGGAGAGAAGAGGATGGTACTCTTCGCTGCATCGATTTTGCAGGATGCAGGCATTCTTCTTATGGATGAGCCTGGGACCTATCTTGATCCTGACAGGGAGAGGATTATTTTTTCCGTAATAGAAGAGCTCAGGGAAAAAGGCAAGTCCATAGTACTTGTGCTGCACGACATCAGTGCGCTGCACAGGTATTCGGACAAGGTCTGCCTGATGAGAGAAGGTAGAGCCGTGGGCTTCGGGCCAAAGGATGAGATCATGACGGAAGAAAATCTGAAAACGGCTTTCGGGTTGCCGTTCAGAACCTATGAATCACCGGAGGGCAGGAGATTCACCTACACTTTCTGAGGCTTGAAGAATGCGTTGTACAGATAGACCGCAGCAATGAGTATCGCGCCGATTATAATCAGGATGAGGCTGCCATAAAACGAGGTCTGGTTTGTGATGGCAATGGTTCCCCCAAGAATGTATATGCCTATCAAAAGCAAAACCAATCCCAGCACCGCCAGCAGAATATTGGTCTGCTTTGCACTCAACCCGGTTGCCATATTATCTTCATTACGAGATGCATCAGATATATAAATTATATCGCGAATTTTGACATTGTTTAAGTTGGCGTATCAATCCCTATAACTCTTTCTGCCGTTTGGGGGAAGTCCGTGTATTTCCAAGCTAAAGCATAGGAGTTTTGCCGCTTCCCCCAACCCCCTAACGATTTATAAGTTTTGAGATATCGTGGGAGAGATAACGCTTGATCAGAATATCCTATGTTGACGAGCGAATGGATGATCCGCGGAAGTCAACGATGAGGAAACTTTCCAGGTTCGGGATGGCACACAGGATAGATGCAAGAATGATCCGTGGAAAGGTTCTCTTATGGCCATTTTCAGATAAATACCTGACCGTCGGGGACAAAATTATTGCGGAAAAGTACGGTTTGTGTGTTATCGAGACCTCATGGAAACGCATCGAGGACAGGTATTCCCAAAAGCCAGGAAACATGAGAAAATTGCCGCTTATTCTCCCCGTCAATCCCGTAAACTTTGGCAGACCCGGGCTACTTTCTTCGGTCGAGGCGATCGCGTCTTCCCTCTATATCATGGGTGAAAATTCTCATGCCGATTCCGTGTTGTCCAAGTTCCCATGGGCACACACTTTTTACGAAACAAACGTGGAATTGCTGAAGGCATATTCCACCTGCAACAGCGACGAGGAGATTGTCTCGGTTCAGGCAGAATTCTTCTGAACATAAACCCACTGGTCACCCCTGAGTTCATATATTCCCTTCGCGTATTCGTTGACTATTGCGATGATCTTTTTCCTGACGGGCGGATCAATGCGCTCAAAAGGAACCTTTTCGCCGGGAATTGTGTGCACTCCCTCGATGTGCCTGGCGCTTCCAACGGGCCTCTTCTGCAGCACTGAGAGCAGGTAGGTGACCTCATCCCTGTCAAGCCTTATCCTGTCGGAAAGCAGTGATTTCGTGGCATTTTCTACAGCCTCACGGGTATAATTGATTTCTTCAGGATTTCCGCCTGCTGATAGAATAAGTGAAATTACGCCGATGCACTTTGAGCATCTGCCGCATGGGATCACCCTTCCCCGTACAATCCTTGAGCTGTGGCATGACCTCTGCAGGCTGAAAAGATCCGGGTATCTCCTGACCAGTATCTCCTCGACCTTGGAGGCGCTGATCGGGTATACCCCGGACATCAGCCTGATGCCTATGCCCTTCTGCTCAAGGTACGCGTTGAACTCCCTCTCGAAATCGGCAGTCTGGTCGTATATCCCGTAATAGTGCCTGATCCCCCTGTACGGTACCATCTCCCGGGTATCGTCGAACTCATTCCCCATGTATACTGCCCCGATTTTCCTCTCGATCATCAGGGGAAGGAGAGCCATCAGGTATACCGGGAATATGAAGAGCTGGACAGGGTATGTGTCTGCGACCCTGGCCACCGCTGCCTGGTCAAGCACCTTCATCCTGCGGAGAACCCACCTGTAGAACCTGTCAGTGTTTGTCCACACCTTAAACGCGCGGCCACTTCCATCCAGGTGCCTGTAGCTTGGTACGGCAGGGAACCAGTGCGATCCGGATTCATTATAGAAGAAAGCGTCGGGGTCCTCTCCTGCCTCCGTGAGCATGCCGAAAGTGGTCAGGCTTTCCTTGCCACCGGAAAGCAGCACGCCGGTCCTCTTCCCTGCATATTTCACTGGAAAACGTGCTTCCCCTCCACCTTCAAGAATGTTGCTTCCAATGGAGTTCGCCAGGGTGATCTCGCTTTCCTCCGGCAGGTATTCCTTCTTGTAGAACTCATACCGCCTCCTGCAGATCTTGTTTACGAACACCTCCGTATTGTTGATTGCGAGCATCTTCGTGAGGAACTGCAGGTCCGCCCTCTCCATTGGGAATTCCGCCCTGATACGCCTTGTAAAAAGGCCGAAATTGACAATGGGAAAGAGCGAGATCAGACCGGCAATGTTCCTGTCCATCTCTGGAACATCATGGCTGTAAGAAAATATGAGCCTGAATTTTTCCCCGTCAATATCCACTGTGGAAACAATCCTTTTCCCGGTTACTTCTTCAGGTCGGATACTTGCTGTGTCGAAGCAGGCAATTCGCGAAAGATAATCAGACATTGATTTCAGGCGAGATGGTCTCTATATATTTCGTTATCTCTTTCAGATCGGAAAGCGGATCGAACACGGGTATCCCAATCCTCTTTGCCATGGCCGTTATCTCCTGCTCCTTTCTCTCCTGAGGAATGTTTTCAAGATTCAGAGACACCGCAATTACCGGTTTCCCAGAGACAAGCTGCAGGATCTTGATGTACTTTTCAATGCTCTCAATCTTGAAGTCGGGAAAACCGTCATAGCATATCCTGGATGGTGAGTGCTGCAGGATGATGGCGTCCGGCCTGCAGGCGGCTATTATCTCAAAGCTGCCGGGATACGCGGGGTGAAGGATCGATCCCTGGCCCTCAAGGAACATGAAGTCAGGGTGGAGGTCTTTCCATGCCTTGTAAACCGTATCCTCCAGATTCCCTGAGATGAAATCGT
>JAJYPW010000124.1 GCA_021795055.1 Thermoplasmata archaeon | reverse complement strand
GAGGAATACCCTTCATGGGATGCCATTGAAGTCGAAAGACTGAGAATCTGAACCAGATGCGCCATACTGCCTTCTGGTGATTTCAGCTCTTTCTGGAAATTGTCCCGTCTGCCTTCTCACTTCGCGGGACGACAATTGCGTCCAGTATCTTGAGGTAGCCGTATGACCCTGACCATTCTTTCGCAGATCTGCTGATCTCAATCCTGTATTCAGAACCTGAGAATTCAGTTACAAGTGTCTCGAATTCTCCCCCTTCTCCTACAGGGTTTATCCCGTATTTTTTCGAAACGTTAATCAGATGCCCTACGAATTCAGGATCTATTCTCATGCCCAGGTCACTGTAATCAAGACCCTCAGCAGATACCGACACCATGATTGCCCCGATGCCGCGCAGGAGGATTTCGTTCAGGATTGATATCGGGGAGATCCTCCACAGTGGTGCATAAAGTACCATCCCTATCTTATTGCAGAGGTATTCCATCCTTGTTTTCTGATAGTCTGATGCCGTGGCTCCAATGACTAAAGCGGTGTACCCCTCTTCCTTCAAGGATAGAAGCGAGTTCTCAAGATCCGCCTCGCGGATGCTTCTCCATCCTGTATTCAGCATTACCGCAACCAGTTTGGCCCAGGAGGTATTGGGATAATGGTACATCATTGAGAATTCTTCGGAAATCACAGTCAGGGAAAGATCAACATCTATGCCCTGCTCCATTGCTATCACGGTGGATAAAAAGGAGTCCTTTCCGCCGGAAAGCAGGGATAAACCTTTCACCGCAACAGATACATAACTGTTTTATAACCATGTGCCATAAAATTGCCAATGACAGCCGAAATAGGAAAACCAGCGCCCGATTTCAGCCTGGTGAGTTCTGACCTGAAAACAAGGGGCCTCAAGGATTTTGTGGGCTCAAAGACACTGATCCTGTTCTTCCCCGGGGCATTCACAGGAGTGTGCACCAAGGAGATGTGCAGCATAAGGGATAACATCTCAAAGTACAACAGCGTTAAGGCAAAGGTTGTGGGAATAAGCGTAGATACACCCTTCTCGCTTGCCCAGTTCGCCAAGGAGAACGGTCTCACCTTCGAACTGCTCAGCGACGCTAACCGCACGGTTTCTCGAAGCTACGGTGCCCTTCATGAGAATTTCATCAACATAAGTACGCTTACCGCGTCCAAGAGGGCGGCGTTCATCCTGGATTCTTCGGGCATAGTGAGATACAAATGGATAAGCGAGGATCCCAAAGTTGAACCGGACTACGAGAAGCTCATCTCTGAACTGGGAAAGGTATCCTGACATCCTCCCACGAATAAATTCGTGGGGTTCCTTTCGGAACCGGTTCCTGCTTCATCGACCATACTCGATCCCGATTCCACCCCAGGAGTTGCCCCCTGCCTCTGGGCAGGTTGGTTACGGAGGTATCGGTTTCTACAGGCTTAAATTCCCCACTGCCCGTGGGTACTGGATTATGCATGGCTTATGCCCCTATAAGCGTTCGCATTCATCCAACGACTGAAGTCGTTGGCTTTCTGCTCAGGTGATCGTAACTCCGGCCTGTGAAGTTTTAATTCCTGTTCACCAATAGCGATCAATGGATCTAGTAACAGGAAGAAAACTTATCTCGTATGCCTTCAGATCCAAAAAAGGGAAGTCAGAACTCAGCAGGCAGGAGTTCATCAACGAGATAGCCTTCAAGGGAAAATTCCTCAGCGAGGAGGACACAGCAAGATTCATCGAGGAAGCGGTGAAGGCTGCCCTGATCTCCACGGACGGAAACACGATCACCCCGATGTTCAGCACATCCGGTATTGTTATCCCGTTGGATTTCAGCGTCGGCGCAGCCGATCTTTTTGCAGCCAGCCGCGATTCCCCAATTGCAGAACGGATGCTTGACAGCCTGATTGTCACAGGAAAGCTTGCCAGGCAGGAGGCCCTTTCAAAAGTAAGGAACCTGCAGGGGAACATGCGCTACATAAACTATGAGATAGCCCTCCTTTCGCTTTTGACCGATTATTGCGTGGATACTTCTGAATTCCTGAAGGAAATGGGCGCGTAATTACTCTGCAGCCAGTTTCTGGGCTATCTTGATCGCCTCATCAACGTCACCGTTTTCCATGGCAATATCTGAGGCAAGGTCGAACAGGTATGAAAAGGAATCCTTGAAGCTCTTTTTCTCCCTCTGATTCTTGATAGTGCCGCTTATCCTGATTATTTCCTCAATGGAATCATACGCCACTTTGTAGGATTCCTCGCTGTTCCCCATTTCCCGCATTATTGTGGCAATGCCATGCTGCGCCTCAAAATAGGCTTCCCAGTCCTCCGATTTTTTTGAACTCTGGGAGATATCCCTGTATATTTCGAGGGCCTTTTCCCTGCCGCCGGGCCTTTTGCTGATGAACTCGGCCTGGGTAAGTCTCGCCATAATTACAAGCGGAGCATCGTTCGTCTCCTCCGCGGTCTTTATCGCATCATTTATCGCATTTTCAGCCTGCTGTTTGGAACCGGAATCTCCGTAAATGTATGCAAGGTTGATGAGATCCATCACGACCATTGCAATGTCATTGAGCTTCCTGTGAATATCGATGCTCATGAGGCAGTACTTTTCAGAATTCGTCGGATCCTTAGGGTTCAGGGCATAGTATGCCTGCGACAGGCGAGAGTACAATTCTCCTGAAACTTCAGGCTGCGCGCCATCTGCCAGTTTTACAGCTTCCGTAAGCTCCCGGATGGCATCCATGAATTTCTCCTTCTCGAGAAGCTGGATCCCCTTCTTTGCGTGAGCTTCATATTCTTCCATTTTCAGCCGGAATGCTTTCCTTCGTATTTATTCCTTTAGACAGTCGGCGGGTCATCCCGCTTTGCGGCCGGTATCATCCCCATGCAGCCCCTCCAGAATTTCCCTTGCCCTGGAGACCGATATTTTTCCCTCACTCACCATGATCCGTGCGACTCTGTCTATTTCTTCTCCCTCTGCGCCGGCCGAAACTGCAATGTTCCTGGAATGGAGCTTCATGTGGCCCTTCTGAATCCCCTCCATGGAAAGCGCCCTCACAGCTGCGAAATTCTGTGCAAGCCCAACGGCGGCGAGCAGGGAAGCAAATTCCCTGGAGTCAATAACGTTGAGTATTTTTCTCAGAACCTTTACCCTGGGCACGGTGTTAACGGCACCCCCGATAGTACCCACCGCCATGGGAATTTCGATCTCGCCCCTGACGTTGCCATCGTGGGTCCTGGAGAACCTGGTGAGCGATCTGTATCCTCCGGAAAGGTAGGGATATGAATGAGC
>JAJYPW010000123.1 GCA_021795055.1 Thermoplasmata archaeon | reverse complement strand
GTTTGCAGGGATGTCGTAAGGAAGGATGAAGCGGCCGTCTCCCATCAAGATTGCAGGCCAGATCACCGAGTGGAAGATTATGTTGTCCTTGCCAAGGAAATAATATGAACGCGTCTCGGGATCAGACCAGTATCTCCTCCACAATTCATTATCCCCTCTTCTTCTGGACAGTATTATCGAGGCAGAAACATAGCCCATCAGGGCTTCAAACCACACATAAATCCTCTTATTCTCGTAACCGGGCAGCGGCACTGTCACCCCCCACTCCAGATCCCTCGTCACTGGACGATCCTTAAGCCCCTCCCCTATGTAGGAAAGCGAGAAAGCTCGGACGTTCTGCCTCCACCAGTCCTTCTTTGAGATGTACTCTCCAAGTTTTGTGCTGAACTGGCTCAGCCTGAAGAACAGATGCTTGGTTTCCCTGAATTCAGGCTCATCACCGGATATGACGCATCTGGGGGACTTCAATTCTGCCGGATCCAATGTTTTACCGCAGTGATCGCACTGATCCCCTCTAGCCTTCTCATATCCGCAATACGGGCAGATACCTTCTACATACCTGTCCGGAAGAAATCTCCTGCAAGTTTTGCAATAAGGGGAGACCATAGTACGTTCATCAAAGAAGCCCCCCCTGTGCAGTTTCAGGAAGATGTCATGCACCAGTTCCGTGTGTTCCGGGTATGTGGTGCGCGAGAATATGTCAAATTCAATATTCATGGATTTGAAAGAGCGCTCATGCTCAGCATGGTACCTGTCAGCTATTTCCTTGGGCGGTACACCGTTCCTGTCTGCCGTGATGCTGATCGGCGTTCCGTACTCGTCGCTGCCGCAGATAAAGAGAACGTCATCTCCCGACATTCTCCTGTAACGAACATACACATCGCCTGGCAGGTAAGCTCCTGCTATATGGCCTATATGAAGGGGTGCATTAGCGTATGGAAGAGCACAGCAGACAATCAACTTCAGTTAGATCACCGGTTGCACAGTATGTAATCCTGTATTTTAGAGTTATATGGGGAGTTCATGAATTTGGGACTATTAGTGCCTTCACTGAACGAGGAACGCTGGGAGGGAGATTTGAGCTCCCGAGCTCTTGCGAGCACAAGCTTTCCAGGCTTGCGCCTTACCAGGCTAGGCTACCCCAGCTTCGCCCTGGGTTCATGGTCCGCTGTTATTTAATTTTTCATGGGAGAGCGGCCAACCGCGTTGTTTACAGGATAGGCTTTGTTTATGAATATCAAGATCCCGAGCATTTCGACTTCCCTTGCCTTATGAAGTCCATGATTGCGGTAGTTTATGATGAAGGCATATCGCAATTGAGATCTGGGATTATGGCAGGGAAATCACTTGAATGACTGGAACACCGTAAAAGTTTGTGTCCTTGAAATGCCCTTCATGTTCCTGAGCTTGTCCAGCACAAAAGTAGACAGATCCCTGATCGATTTCTGGACTGTCAGGACAATTATGTCCCATTCTCCTGAAAGAATGGATACGCCTATGATATTATCCATCTGTGCGAGGCTTTCGCACAGCGTGTTCTGGTTTACACCGGATTCGGAGTCATAGCTCAGCATCACGTAAGCCATCACCGGCAGGCCAAGCTTCTCATAATCAAGACTGACCGTGAAGTTCTTTATAATTCCTAGGCCGGTGAGTTTGGAGATCCTCTCAAAGACCGTTGCTCTGGGTATACCTGTACTCTTTGAAATATCTCCAATCTTTCCCCTTCCGTCACGTCTCAGGTAATCGATGAGTGAGAAATCCTTCTGATCCAGGGCATCCCGGTTTGGCATTTATCCGTTATTTTCACCTATATGATAAATTTATTCATAACAGGTCAGGTAATAAGTAGTATATATCTCATTAAATGATTCATTTAAGGCAAAATTATACCAGATGTGGATCCTGTCTATGCCCGAACACTGAAAGTGGCAGCAGGTCTTTCGGTTGCTGCCCATGAAAGTATTCCTGTACCTGCTGTGGGAATATTTTGAAAGATCTGCCATCAGGTGGCGAAACGCCGGGAGGGAGATTTGAACTCCCGAGCTCTTGCGAGCAATAGATCTCGAATCTATCGCCTTACCGGACTGGGCCACCCCGGCCTGACCCTTGATATGTTCGCTCTTAAATTAATTATCCAGACAAAATACGATACCCTGTCTTCCCGCAAAAGACCACGGGCCTAATTCAGGACGCCATTGAATATCGATGCCCATGGGTATACCGAATGCCCTTTCTCGTTAAAGTGAACGAATAAAGGCGTACCAAAAAAAGGGCGAGCCCTTTTCGGGAAGCATTCGAATCCGGGGTATGAATTGCAGAAAGGGGTTATTCCGGGCAACAGGTGAAGGGAGATGTCATGTCACTCGCCGATGCTTCTCTTGTATTCCTTCATTATGCACCTGTCCATTATCACGGAAATCCCGGCTTTTTCTGCAATTTCCTTACCCTCCTCACTGACAACACCCTCCTGCATCCAAATAACCTTTGGTTTGAGGGGGAGTGCGTCTTTGACGATTTCCGGAACGGCCTCGCTTCGCCTGAATATGTCAATCACTTCAATCCCTTCTGATTTAGGTATCGACGAGAGGTTTGGGAATGCTTTTATGCCATTCCAGTAACTGAAAGAAGGATTTACAGGATAAATCCGGAATCCCTTTGACTGCAGGAATGTGGCAACCCTATAGCTATCCCTTTCGCTGTTATCTGACAGTCCCACTACCGCCACTTTCCTGAGCTTCATAAGCACTTCCAGTATCTGCATTCCCATGGAAAACGATCTTTCACTTGTAAAAAAACATTGCCAATATTTTGACGAAACTTGGAATTTTAAGTAATTCCGCGCTTCGCCAAACAAAAGTTATAAATAAGCAGCCTGGCATATGTAACAAAGAGCATGGAAGAAATTGAGCCCAACGCCAGGATTGCGGATCTGGTGGGTATTTTATACGTTCTGAACCTGATATTCAAAGAGAGGACAGACCTGTATCGCCTGGAAAAAGAGCTGGAAGTGGATATTGATGACCTGATGCCGATAGTGTATACTGCCTCCAGGCTAGGCTTCGTTTCTGTGGAGGAGGGAGATATCTGGATCACAGAAAAGGGAAAGGAGTACATCAGCTCGGGTTTCCCCAAGCGGAAGGAAATTCTCAAGGAGTCTCTAGACAGCATAGAGCCGTTTGCGACTGCGATTCACCTGGGGATATTCACTATAGAGGAATTATACGACAGCCTCATGGCAAAGGGTCTGCAGAGATACAACAGCCCTTCTGGAATGCGCGATCTC
>JAJYPW010000122.1 GCA_021795055.1 Thermoplasmata archaeon | reverse complement strand
ATCCAGTGATGTAGAAACTCTCCTGAACTCAGTGCAGGGCGCCTTTCTCACCCGCATGTCATGTAATGTGGAGGACAGATTTCATGATTTCGGTTCCGCAATACCCATCAGGGAAAAATCAACTAATTCTTGACAGTGTCTAAAAAACAGTCACTTTTAAACCCAGTCTAGAATGGTGGGTAGAATGTCAGGGAACCGGATCGATCCGCGAGAACGAATTGCAGAAATGCTCGCGAAAAGCATAAGCGAATACAACTCGCTGTACAGGCGAACCAGCATGGGGAACGCCAGGGAGTTCCTGGAGTTTTTCATCGACATAGACAGAAGCTGCCTGACCGCCCTGAGAAAGAAGCAGAATGTTGCGGTACCGATCGACCTGCACACGGACATACACACCACAGATCATCTTTCTCCAGAGGAGTCAACGGATTCAGGAAGCCTCTCCAGTATCCTTCGTTTCATGACAAAGGAACAGAGGAAGCTTTACGAAGATGTGGAAAAAATCTCAAGAAAAGCCCGATTCCAGATTGGATCGGCGGAAGAGTCCGTAGTTGAGGTCCTGCAGAAGGCGAGCATGAAGGCAGAGATAATCTACGACGAAATCATACAGAAATAATACTGATGATCATCGCAGTTTCATCCGTTTCAGATCCTGCAAGCAGGCGAATGGGAGAATATCTTGTAGAGAATTACGGACTGGATAGAATCGACATTTCAACATACAGGAAGGCTAATCTGACACTCAAGATAATCGACGCCTCACACCTGTATTCAGACACCGAGGAGATCATCCGCAGTGCGAATACTTCCGGGTTGCCGGAAGGAATAGTCTTCCTTTCCAAACACAGTTCCAGCGCAAAAATCAGGTCCATGACCGTGCACCCCGTCGGAAATTTCTCTGAAGCATTACTTGGAGGCCTTGAAGGCAGGCTTTCACGTGCATTCCCGGACAGAATGACCGACACCCTCAGGAATCTCAAGGGCAAGAATACGGTAAAGGAGATGGAGGTGACGTTTGAAGCCACCCACCATGGACCGTTCACCCAGACACCGACATTCTATCTTGAGATAGGGACAACTGCGGAGGAATGGAACAATAATGCTATCCTTGACTGCGTCCTGTCCTCGCTCGTCGAAGCAAAGGGGAACACATACCCGAACTTCGTAGGCATCGGCGGGGGCCATTATGCGCCAAAATTCACGCAATATGTAATGTCGGAGAAAGTGAACATCGGACACATAGTCCCAAAGTACCAGAGGGAACACATAAATGATCAGACGATCAGGCAGGCGGCGGAAATGACGCCGGACTGCAGAGGGTTCATCATGGACTTCAAGGGGTGCAACTCTGAGATGAGAAACACTGCCAGAGCAGTTGCAGCCGATATGGGCCTGGAGCTGATTGAAATTTAATCATCACAATAAATATTTTTATAATTATGTTTATGTTAAAATTTTGTCGGATGCCGGATAATTCAGGGTTTCCTTATCATTTGTAGTAAGGTATTAGACACAACATTTATATATAATATAAACCTGACATTTTTAACAGGTTTCTCCTGAGGGGAACAAAAGGTAATGGAGATAGTCAGCGAGGAGGAAGAACCTCCGGATACGACTCCTTTTTTTAGGGCCAGCAATATTGAGAAATCCCTCAAACTCAAGAAATTGTACATCAAGTTTGAAGGTGCGAGCATAACCGGGACCCAGAAAGACAGGATCTCAAGGTTGCATGCTAGAAGGGCTAAAGCGTTGGGGTATGACACCCTGTCGCTGGCTTCCTGCGGCAATTATGGGGCTTCAGTCTCGTATTATGCCAGGGTGCAAGGGCTTGAGAGCGTAGTGGCGGTACCGAACGGATATTCCGGGGAGCGGAACGCAGAGATTGAACAGTACGGTGGGACTCTCTTGCTTGAGGACGGGAAGTATGAAAATCTTGTAGACATGATGCGGGACCTGGGCAACGACAACTGCTGGTACGATTGCAACCCAGGTTCCCAGAACTCATTCATCGACTTCCTGGGATACGAGAACATAGCATTTGAAATCATTTCCCAGCTGGGACACGCACCTAACTTCGTTGCCGTCCCGGTGGGCAATGGAACCACGATGACCGGCATATACTCCGGATTCAAGAAAGCCTACAGGATGGGGCAGATCGATCATATTCCAAGGCTGATCGCCTCCTCTACCGACGGCGGAAACGCGATTGTGTACTCCTGGAAAATGAAGAGCAGGAAAATAGTGGACCTTGATCCGCTGCGCCTCAAGGAGAGCAGGGCGAACGAGCCGCTGGTATCGTATCATTCAATCGACGGACAGAAGGCGCTAAATGCCATTTACGAGAGCCGGGGATTTGCCGGATACGTTTCCGACGAGGAGATGATCCGCACATCATCCTTCATTGAAAGGCTGGAAAAGGTGCAGGCACTGCCCGCCTCTTCCTCCGCACTTTCCGTTGCAGTCAGGGTGATGCGGAAATTCGTGGACTATCCGGAGTGCGTGGTTGTCCTGACAGGAAGAGGAAAACCGTGGACAACGCAGTAATTCTGAGCGAAGGGGTCTTCGGCACAACTTACGGGAAAACCGCGAACGGGTTAATCAGGTATGGCACAAGATTCCGGCCCGTGGCCGTGATAGACTCCACCAAAGCCGGAATGGATGCGGGCGAGGTGCTTGAGGGCAGGCAGAAAGGGATCCCCATAGTCGCTTCTCTGCAGGACGCGATGGCATATCATCCCTCAACCCTGGTGGTTGGAATAGCTAGCGACGGTGGTTTTCTGCCGAAGGAGTACAGGCCAGCAATCAGGGAAGGGCTGGAACATGGCCTGAACGTCGTATGCGGACTTCATGAATTTATATCGGACGATCCGGAGTTTTCCGGGTTGGCAAGGAAACATAACTGCACCATAATCGATGTCAGGAAAATGTTCAGGGACATGAAGGTTCCATACGCCGGGAAGATCAGGGAGGTCAAGTCATTCAAGATTGCGGTGCTGGGCACTGACAGTGCTGTGGGAAAACGCACAACCGCAGTGTACCTTAACAGATCAATGCAGGAGAATAACAGGGCGAGCGTTATGATCGGAACGGGCCAGACTGCCTGGATGCAGGGTTTCCCCTATACTGTTGTGATAGATGCCATGATCAACGATTTCATCTCAGGGAATCTGGAGGATACGGTTTACAAGGCATGGAAAGACCTCCACCCCGACTTCATGTTCCTTGAGGGCCAGGGATCGATCCTTCACCCCGCGTATCCCGGCAGCTTTGAGATAATAGCCGCCTGCAGGCCGGACGCCA
>JAJYPW010000121.1 GCA_021795055.1 Thermoplasmata archaeon | reverse complement strand
AGAGGACCTGAATATAGATTTCCTGCCCCAGGAGATGACGGTGATCCACTACTACGTTCTCCGGGACGTGGTAGGATTCGGCCCGATTGACGGCCTCATGCGAGACCAGGATATCGAGGATGTTTCGTGCGATGCGCCCAACGTGCCGGTTTTCGTATTCCACAGGAGCCATGGATTCATACCGACGAACGTTGTCTTCAAGGATGAGACGGTACTGAACACCTATGTGAAGAGGATAGTCCAGGATTCTGGCAAGCACATTTCCATATCTGTGCCCATAATTGACACCACACTGAAGGATGGGTCGAGGCTGCAGGCTTCACTGGGTCATTACATCACCAATAACGGCCCCGCATTCACCATCAGGAAATTCAAGGCTAACCCGCTCAGTCCGGTGAGCCTCGTAATGGGAAATTCCGTTTCAGCCAGGATTTTCGCCTATCTCTGGACAATAACCGAGTACGGCGCAAACATCATGGTCGCCGGCGGAACTGGATCGGGCAAGACCACGCTGCTGAATGCAATTCTCCTGTTCATACCGCCTCAGATGAAGGTTGTGAGCATAGAAGACACAAGGGAAATCAACATCCCGCATGAGAACTGGATTGCGATGGTAACCAGGCCCGGCTTCGGCGAGTTCAATCCTGATACCGGAAAGCGTGGCGGTGAGATAGACATGTTTGACCTGCTGGCGGCGTCCCTGAGGCAGAGGCCAAACTACGTCATCATAGGAGAGGTCAGAGGAAAGGAGGCTTTCACCGTTTTCCAGGCTATGTCTGCCGGAAGGTACGGCTTCGGAACCTTCCATGCGGAAGATCCAAAGACACTCATACACAGGCTCGAATCCCCGCCCATAAACATCCCGAGAACGCTGATAACTGCGCTTGACGTCATAATAATGCAGTCCCAGATTAGCTACAACGGGAAACTGGTGAGGCGTGCGGTTTCAGTCTCAGAGCTCACAGGGCTTGATCCGGGTTCCAATGACATCGTGGTCAACAACATATTCAAGTGGAATCCTAACGGGGATACTTTCACATTCAGCGGTTTCAGCTACGTCCTCAACAGGATTGCCCAGAGGATTGGAAAGACAGAGGCGGAACTTGAAAGGGAAGTGGAAGCAAGGGAACTCATCCTCTCCAAGATGATAGAGAACAAGTTCTACACCTACAGAGACGTTACCAGAATGCTCATCCTGTTCTACAAGGACAGGGATGCACTCCTGAAGGAGCTTAAGATTACTCCTGCACCCGCTGAATGAGTACAATTTCCGGGCGTATCACAGGTTGAGCAGAATCGAAGTGAATGCATTCAAAACTATTGCACCGCACACTGTAGAGAATGGAATTTTCTCCTTGGTAAGTTACTGCTTGAGGCATTATGATCTTAGAATGTAATCCTACCTGTTGACCATATCATTGAATGCCTCCTTTACATTACTGAAATTTTCGCAGAAAGCAAATAATGGGTTATCGCCTGGATTCAACAGAATCTCTTGCTGGGGAAGATCTTTTTTTCCGATTATTATACAATGTGTTCCTTCTTTCATGGCAAGTGCTCCATCAGTTTCGAGGAGATCTCCGACATGAACTATCTGATTAGGCGCAACGCCTTCGATCATGGCAATTCGTCTCATTACATCACTCTCTGCCTTTTTGGTTCCGGTCTCGTCTGAATAATATCTTCCCTTGAAGTATTTAATAAGACCATCATTGTCTAATATCTTGTCGAGCACATTTCCGATTATTGTGAAAGTATCAGAAATGATGTATAAGCTGGCCTGGGAAGATAGCCACTTGAGTGTTTCTTCACCCTTATCCGTGAGGGTTGGATGTAATTCGTCTGTATACATCCTGTAAACCTCTTCCAGGAGTCTGTTCAGGATTTCCTTGGGTATCCTGTTTCCATAACCTTCGTATGAATGATTTATTACATCTTCACGTGATGGAGCTACCCCTGATTCCCATCTGCTCTCTACATATTTATTTGTGACTTCATAGAAGGTTTGTGCAACTTTCAGGTCATCATCATAATTGATTGTTCTTAGGAATTTTGTAAGGAGTTCTGTTATAACTCTTTTTCTGTATTCAGGAGTTCCTCTATGGTGATACAACGTTCCCCAAAAGTCTATGGTGACGACTTTAAGATCCATCATGATGTCCATCCGGTCTCAGCACCCGGCCATAGGTTATCCATCAGTTTCGCAACTTGATTCCTATGAAAAAGGTTGATCCGGTACTTCCTTGATACCCCTTTCCTTAATAAAATTTCACAGCTCAGCAATTTTTCAGTTTACCAGGGTAAAAAAATCCCCGATCCGAGGAAAATACATTCCACGCACAAGCATGGGGTGATCTAACCGGCAATTCCAGACGTAACCTGTGCGAAAAGGAAAAATCATATTATTCCATGTGTCACAGACGCAGTATGACAGACGAGAAACAGTCAGACACAAACTCCATGCCCGAAACGCCAGCCTTCTCCGTAGGATACATGGATACATCTACCGATCCGGTAGGTGATTTCTACCACTATGCAGCTGGAAACTGGCTGAAAACCCGCAGCATCCCGGAAGACAAGAGCACATGGGGGGCTTTTGACGAACTTCTTGAAAGAAACAATGCACTGCTCAGGAGCATCCTGGAGGCCTGTGTCCCTGCGTCCGGCGACAAGACCGTTGAAGGGATGCTCGGTCGCTTCTATCATTCTGCGCTGGACACACAAACGATTGAGACAAGGAAATTTGAACCCATCCGCGGTTTGATTGAAAGAATCGATGGAATCCATACGATCGATTCCATGATCGAAACCATTTCCCTTCTCCACGAAACCGGGATTCCTTCATTTTTCCATGTCTATTCCGATCCTGACAAAAAGGAAAGCTCCCGTTACGCGCTATACATAGATCAGGCAGGTCTTTCTCTGCCAGACCGCGAGTATTATCTCTCTGATAGCTTCAGCGAACTCAGGGCACAGTACTTGCAGCACATGGCGAACATGTTCTCCCTGATTGGTTTCAATGGTGGTGAGGCAAGGAAGAATGCTGAAACGGTTCTCGATCTCGAGACACTGATCGCAAAGTCAAGCCGCCCCCAGGCTGACCTGAGGGACGCGGAAAGGAACTACAACAGGTACCGGGTTGATGATCTCGCATCCAAATTCGGGAAAATTGGCATGGGAAAATACCTCGAATACATACAAATCCCGGTCGTAGAGAATATTGTGATCGGGCAGCCTGAATTCATGGAATCCCTGCAGAGTATTGTCAGTAGCCGTCCTCTTGAAGACTGGAAGATTTACCTCAAATGGAAT
>JAJYPW010000120.1 GCA_021795055.1 Thermoplasmata archaeon | reverse complement strand
CCTCAGTGGGACTATATAGATCGACTTCAGACCCTTCAGGTAAGAATCTGTGATGGCTACAGTCGCAATGAGTGTCTTTCCTGCAGCCGTCGGAACCGAAACTATGATATCAGATCCTGATCTGAAGTTCTGGATGGCTTCCTGCTGGTGTGGATATAAAACCAATCCGTCAGTGCCGAGAATCCTGTCTATCTCCTGATTCTCATAAAGGAACTGACCGAGCATCCTGATTCAATATACGAATGCAGAGCAGGTTAATAACAGGATTGAGTGCCCCCATACCCAAACAGAAAAGAATGCCACTCAGAGAATATCTTTAAGGGAATGTCTATTGAGGTCTGGAAAATGCGTCCTGAAGTTACCATAAACGTCGCCCAAAGCCTAAACGGCTATATTTCAGGCAAGGGCGGAAAACGTGTATCCATATCGAATGCAGAGGATGCTGCCAGGGTGGACGCGCTCAGGGCGGAATCCGATGCAATACTGGTGGGTGCAAATACGGTGATACTGGATAATCCCACCCTGAGGGTAAGGAACCTTCCCACGGCCCGCCAGCCGGTTAGAGTGGTTCTGGATTCAAAGTTTCGCATAAAACCCGGATCGTCTATATTTGAGGACGGCCATGAAGTCATCATTTTCACCTCGCGTCATGGTACCCATGAATTCGGGAAAAGTGTAAAGATTATCCGGGAGGATGATCTGGGTATTGGCAACATCCTGGCACGCCTTCATGAGGCGGGGATACGAAAGCTCCTTGTTGAAGGCGGATCGAACGTGATCTCCCAGTTTGTTGAGACAGGGGTTTTCGACCGATTCTTTGTGTTTATAGGCAACATAATTCTGCCTCCCGGCAGTACTCCCCTTTTCCAGGGTAAAACAGCGTCCAGTCTGTCGTTTGAGTTCGTGTCCACCCTCGGGGACGGGATTCTTATTAAACTGTTTAAGCATTGAAGCAGGGGTAGTTATTATTGAATGCAGGTATGATGAAACTCAAATGGGCAGAAGAGCATATGCCAGTTCTTTCTGCAATAAGGGAGAGATTCAAGGTGGAAAAACCTTTCAGCGGGCTTTCCATAGCTATGGCGCTTCATGTTGAGGCAAAGACAGGTGTGCTGGCACTGGCACTCAGGGATGGGGGGGCAGATATACACCTCACGTCATGCAATCCGCTTACTTCCGATGACGATGTCATAGGTTCCCTCGCGTCCGACTTTTCTCTTGATGTGCATGGCAGGAAGGGAGAAAGCAGGGATGAGTACTATGCGAACCTGAATGCGGTTCTTGATTCCAGACCGGATATCATCATTGATGACGGGGGAGACCTGACCAGGCTGGTTCATACTGAAAGATCAGACCTTTCCAGCAAAATTATTGGTGGGAACGAGGAAACAACAACGGGAGTCAACAGGCTCAGAGTTATGGAGAAGAAAAATATCCTTAAATTTCCCATGTTTGACATTAACGATGCTGTTATGAAACACTACTTTGACAACAGGTACGGCACAGGTCAGAGCACTATGGAAGGATTGCTGGTCTCCACAAATCTCCTCATCGCGGGTAAGCTGGCTGTAGTCTGCGGTTACGGATACTGTGGAAAGGGCATAGCCATGAGGCTCAGAGGGCTTGGTGCAGTGGTCTCCGTAACTGAAGTTGACCCGGCAAAGGCAGTGGAGGCGGTTATGGACGGATACACCGTCTTGCCTGTCAGGGATGCGCTGAAGACTGCCGATTTTGCCATCACGGCTACGGGGATGAAATCCGTGATTAAATATTCAGACCTGCTAACTGCAAAGCCCGGAATTGTTCTTGCAAATTCCGGCCATTTCAACAATGAAATAGAGGTCGATGAACTGGATTCGCGTTCCAGGAGAAAAGAGGAGGTAAGAAAGAACGTCACCAGGTATTTCCTCGAGAACGGTAACCACGTGGATTTGCTCTCGGAAGGAAGGCTGGTGAATCTTTCTGCAGGCCAGGGTCATCCGGTTGAAATCATGGATATGAGCTTTGCGATTCAGGCGCTGGTGACCGAATATCTGGCAAAGAATCATGGCCGACTTTCGAAGAAGCTTTATGCTGTTCCTGCTGAGATAGACAGATCGGTTGCCGAGATAAAACTCAATTCGATGAATGTGAATTACGACCGGCTGGATTCCGGACAGCTGGAATATTTGGACAGCTGGGAAGAAGGTACCTGATCCCCCTTAGAAGATTTTAATATCAGCGGATAATCCACTGACCGGCCATACTTTGCCGCCGTAGCTCAGCCTGGTAGAGCGTGTGCTTGGTAAGCACAAGGTCGCGGGATCGAACCCCGTCGGCGGCTTGAAGAGATTTTTTAGAGTAATTGATTAACGCGAGAGGTATTTTATCAGTGCCAGCGGTGCAAGAGAAGTGACATCGGGAGATGCCCTGGCGATCTTTACCTGCCTTCGCATCGTCTTGAATTCATCCGAAACAGCTTCCCTGATTTTTTCTATGAAACTGTCGCCTGCATTGGACATCCCTCCACCTATGAGTATCAGTTCCGGATCGAAAGCGCAGCAGATGTTTACAATACCTATAGAGAGGTAATAGATCACCCTGTCCACTATGACACCAGCTTCCCTATTTCCGTTAGCCCACAGGCTCAGAACGGCACGCGCATCCATTCCTTCCCTGAGTTCTGTTCTGGCATGAGATCCGCGCATCACCTCAAACTCTTCCCTCGCATACCTGGCAACAGCGGAACCTGATGCCATGGCTTCCAGACATCCCCTGCGGCCGCATGAGCACAGAGGACCGTCGACCTGAATGACATTATGCCCCACCTCTCCGGCAAGCCCATTAGATCCACGGTATAACTTTCCATCTATGAAGATGCCAGAACCAATCCCTGTGCTCAGTGCAAGATATATGAAATTAGCAGACTTCTTTGCAAGCCCGAACACTTTCTCAGCGATGGCGGCTCCCGCGGCGTCATTCTCGATGAAAGCTGGTGCCCCGAAATGATCTGAAAGTATTCTCGCAAGGTGAACCCCGTTTACAGACGGGACATTGGGTGAAGTAATTACAGTGCCGTTTTTCTGATCAATGAGACCGGCGCAGATTATGCCTATCTTGCTTATTCCCATGTTACCGGAAGTCCTCAGCGCCTCCTCACCGATCTGCAACAACTGCCCTATCAAGCCTTCCCGCCCAAGATGGTTCCCGGTCTTCTTTTCCACCTTGGAGTATACCGTACCGTCCGTGCTGCCAACTAGCGCGAGGATCTTGGTACCGCCAATATCGTAACCAAGTACAGTCTCCTTCATCGGGTTATTCCTTCTTCTTGACGATGAGTGTGAGGC
>JAJYPW010000119.1 GCA_021795055.1 Thermoplasmata archaeon | reverse complement strand
TCCGATCTGCCAAGAAGAAATACGACATAAAGCGAAACATTGTCGTCAGGCTTAGCGGAGTCAGGGAAATAGAGGGGAGGGAGATCTTGAAGCAGAATGGAATAGAGGCATTCTCTGAGATGATGCCAGCAGTTGAAAAGGTAGTTCAGTTTGCAGGAGGTGCATAAATGAAAGTGATAGTGGATCAGGATACGAAAGTCATCGTCCAGGGCATTACTGGGCACCAGGGTATGTTTCACTCCGGGGAGATGATCAAGTTCGGCACACACGTGATCGGAGGCACTTCACCCGGAAAAGCAGGGCAGAAAGTGAACGGGATACCTGTCTTTGACAACGTTGCCGATATTGCACATCTTGAGCCAGAAGCAACGATGATTTCTGTTGCTGCCCCATTCGTGAAGGATGCAGCATACGAGGCAATCGATGCCGGATTAAAGGTAGTATATATCCTTACAGAGCACGTTCCATTCCACGATTCTATGGAAATCCTTTACAATGCAAGAAGGAAGGGAGTTAGGGTCCTTGGCCCCAACGGTCCAGGCATTACGAGGCCGGGGAAGTGCAAGATAGGAATAATGCCCAATACCATTTTCAGGAAGGGAGACGTCGCGGTGGCCTCCAGAAGCGGTACACTGACATATGAGATAGTCAACGCAATAACGCAGAAGGGCATGGGCGAGAGTACAGTAATAGGGCTGGGCGGGGACCCGGTACCAGGTATGGACTTCATCGAGGCACTTGAACAATTCAACGCCGACGAGGATACAGGGAAAATAGTGCTGGTTGGAGAAATTGGCGGATCGAATGAGGAAAGGGCTGCTGATTACATCAGGAAAAACGTGAAGAAGAAGGTAGTGGCATACATTGCCGGCAGGAGCGCCCCACCGGGAAAGCGAATGGGACATGCCGGTGCGATAATTGAGAGAGGCGTCGGCACTGCCGAATCCAAGATAAAAGCTTTTGAAGCGGCTGGAGTCAAGGTAGCTGAGTACCCGATAGACATACCGGGACTGCTGGAGTGAGGAAGATGAAAAGAGACCTGATTTCCGTTGCGGATATTGCTTATGACCTTGACGATATTATCGATCTGTCGATCTCTCTCAAGCGGAACAGATATGAACCTGCCGACGGGGTGAAAAACCGTGTGCTTGGCATGATCTTCGAGAAGCCGAGCACCCGTACGAGGGTTTCATTCGAGGTTGCCATGAGGCAGCTGGGTGGGCACTCCATATACCTGAACCCGGCAGATATGCAGCTTGGTCGGGGCGAAACTATCTCAGACACCGGGAGAGTTCTCTCAGGGTTCGTTGACGCCATCGCATACAGGGCGTTCAAGCATGACAATGTCCTAAAGCTTGCGGAAGGATCCCGGGTTCCTGTGATCAATGCTCTTGATGATATGGAACACCCTGTGCAGATTATAGCAGACTTTATGACCATGAGGGAAGTATTTGGGGATCTGGAAGGAAGGAAGCTGGCTTATGTCGGGGACGGGAATAACGTGGCAAATTCCCTCATTCTCGGGGCTGCAGCTCTGGGCGTGGACATTTCCCTAGGATGCCCTAAGGGCTACACGCCAAAGAAAGAGATCGTTGATCTTGGAAAGGAACTTGCAGGCGATACCGGGTCAACTATTGAAATAGTGGAAGATCCCAAGAAAGCAGTCCAGGATGCGGATGCCGTATACACTGATGTCTGGGTTTCGATGGGTGAGGAATCAGAAAAGGAGAAGAAGGAAAAGATCTTCAACAAATACCAGGTAAATGCACAGTTGATGGACAGTGCCTCGAAGCATGCCATTTTTCTTCACTGTCTGCCAGCCCACAGGGGGCTTGAGGTGACAGATGAGGTCATAGACGGCATACGCAGCCATGTATTCCAGCAGGCGGAAAACAGGCTCCACACCGAGAAGGCTGTATTGCTGTACCTGATACAGAACTGAAACACCGGCAGGGATTTCTGCGCATTCAAATGCGCAATCCCATTATTTTTCAGACGCAGAACCGATCAATGTATTACAATTGATCCATCAGATTAAATAATGGCATACATAACCCCCGCAACGGAGGACGCAATCAGCAACATCTCCACAACGAAAACAATGAACTCGGAAGCAAGAATAAGCACAGGGATGCCAGACTGCGCAAGGTAGATAACGTTTATGCTGGTAACTAAACCGGAAACGAGTCCTATCACAGCCGAAACAAGCAGGCCAACCGAGAAAACAATGAGCCCTATAGAAAATGGTACGTTTCCGCTTTCCATATATTGGCTGCTGGATTTTTGGGCATCGATGTGAATTTTGGCTGAAATGGCCAGGAGAATCATTCCGCCCAGAAACAGAAGTGGATATGATCCAAAAGTTCCGAAAGAGGACAGGAAATAGAAAGGATCAGATGCGATCAATGCGCCTGTAGCATTGCCGGAAGGCGATCCAAACGGTATCAATTCAATTCCGCTGACAGTGTATGAGACCCCAATGGTTATAAGCGTAAGTGCGAGAACAGTCAAAATGCTGTATTCTCCTGAAAACCTTCTTAGATAGGTGCCGGCAGTTAGGGATACCACCAGCAACAGGAGACCTCCGGAGAAGTAAAATAACCACTGAAGGTTGTCGATCAGGCTCCCAACGGCGTGGTTTACCGCAAACAGGATGCCAATGCTACTGATTATGAAGTATAATGAGGCAGTTATTCCGGCAATGGTTATTGCGCGAATACTCACACCTTGGCGAAATTCAATCATTACGATTATCCCGGTAGACATAAACACAATCGATGCAATTGCTCCCAGAACATCAGATGCGACGGCATAATATCCAAAGCTCTGCACGATATCCGTCAGAAGCGACGATATGAAGAGGAAGATACTCCCCAATCCTAAAAGAATCAGGGACAGGGCATACCATGAGGTCGCAAGCCTTGAGAGAATGTTCCCAGAGTAATATGGCCTGATCGATCCAGCATCATGTGTCTGGGCAAACGCTCGCTGATCATTAATCTCCATTCCCAATCAGACAGAGGATTGCTTTTTGCAATTAAATAGGTTCGCGAATACTCCAGTATCGATACGCCTTCCAAGGGGATGCGGGAAAGGACTTGATCAGTCTTCGACTATCTGTCAGGGTTTATATGTGCGAAGCCGGAAACTACCATTGTTTATGCGATTGAATGTAAATCGCTCACAGGCTGAATTTGCCTGAAATAATTGGGGTTAATTCCCGGATTACCCTGACGCCTTACTGGAAGGGTGTACCAGCATTCGCGATTAAATTCGTGCAATGTTCAGCACATCCAGATCTTCGTCGATCTTTCCCACTCTGTCAAGAAGGTTGTCGTAGTATGTGGCAGGCGTCTCCAGG